>WFNH01000076.1 GCA_015488685.1 Marinosulfonomonas sp. | reverse complement strand
CGACAATACCATGCGCCGCCATAAAGGCAGCATCGTCAATGTGATGGACGAGCTATGCTTGCCGCGCCGCACCTTGAATGAAAAGATGGCAAAATACGGGTTGCAGCGGTCGGATTATCTGTAAGCCATTGTTTATGCTTTATTTACGGACATGCCGCAGGCTTTGATGTTTCAATGCCTGCGGCGCTGGTCTTTGAGATAAGAAGACGGCAAATTCACACATTAACCATTTTCCCCATTGTAATTGCACCCCCATCCCCCTTATGTTCCATCCAAGGTGGTCTGTGCGACAGCAGCAGAACCACCGGACAAAAGTTTCGCTGTTCCCGAGGTTACGCAGAAAAATACACCTGCCAATTCCCGACAGAACAGACCGATTGGGTCGAAAGACCGGTATTTATGTCCTTGTGCCAACTGGCCGGGGATTCACAATTTGGGCGCCAATATTAAGCGTCCGGAGATAGAAACGCGATGCGACGCGAAAAAACATCAGAGACTGCGACAGGGGCCGGAATGGCCGACCTGCGCATGTGCTGCGCGTCCCCCTTCGCCCTTACAAGACACCCCCTGCAATCAAACAGCCCCCCGGGGTTGCGACGATTGCCGCGGTGCAATGAGAAAACATGGCTAAAAAGATGCTTATCGATGCCACCCACGCGGAAGAAACCCGCGTTGTGGTGGTTGATGGAACCAAGGTTGAGGAATTCGACTTTGAGTCTGAAAACAAACGCCAGCTAGCTGGCAACATATATCTGGCAAAAGTTACACGGGTTGAACCGTCGCTACAGGCGGCGTTCATTGACTACGGCGGAAACCGGCATGGTTTTCTGGCGTTTTCGGAAATTCACCCCGATTATTACCAGATCCCCGTCGCCGACCGCGAGGCCCTGCTGGCCGAGGAGCGCGCCTACGCCAAGGCAATGGCCGAGGAAGACGAAAAACCCAAACCAAAACGCCGCCGCCGCTCGCGTTCGCGCAGCAAGGCCGAAGAGGTCAAGTCGGATGATGCTGTCGAGACCAAAGAGGTCGAGAGCACAAACATTTCCGGTATGAATGTCATTGATTTGGACGCGGACTCTGTCGAGGGATCATCCCCGATGGAACTGGTCGCTGAAACGCCGGTTGATACCCCCGCATCAAACGAAGGCGAGGATTCGGCCAAGGCTGATGACCAAACCGAAGCACCGGTCGAGGACGTGAAGGCGGACGACGTCATAGCGGATGCGCCGGTTGAAACTGATGGTGGAGATGAACCACTGGAAGCAGCCGAAAAAGATGACCGGATTGAATCGGTGGCCGATGATGATGCCCCCGAAGACATCCGTCCGGCTCGCAAACCCCGCCCACGCCGCTATAAAATTCAGGAAGTGGTCAAGGTTCGCCAGATCCTTCTGGTGCAAGTGGTGAAAGAGGAACGGGGCAACAAGGGCGCGGCCCTGACCACCTATCTGTCGCTGGCTGGCCGGTATTGCGTTTTGATGCCGAACACCGCCCGTGGTGGCGGTATTTCCCGCAAAATTACCAATGCAGCCGACCGCAAAAAACTGAAAGCAATCGCAAACGAGATCGACGTGCCCGAAGGCGCCGGATTGATTGTGCGCACCGCCGGTGCCAAGCGCACCAAATCCGAGATCAAGCGCGATTATGAGTATTTGCAGCGCCTGTGGGAAGAAATCCGCGCCCTGACGCTGAAATCCATCGCGCCTGCCAAGATCTACGAAGAAGGCAACCTGATCAAACGCTCGATCCGCGACCTGTACAACCGCGAGATAGACGAAGTTCTGGTGGAAGGCGAAGAAGGCTATCGTGTAGCCAAGGATTTCATGAAAATGATCATGCCGTCCCACGCCAAGAACGTGAAACTTTACAATGAAGCCATGCCCTTGTTCGCCCGCTATCAGGTCGAAGGTTATCTGGCCAGCATGTTCAATCCGACGGTTCAGCTGAAATCCGGCGGCTACATTGTGATCGGGATTACCGAAGCACTGGTGGCGATTGATGTGAACTCGGGTCGGTCGACCAAAGAGGGCAGCATCGAAGACACGGCGCTGAAAACCAACCTTGAAGCATCTGACGAAGTGGCGCGCCAGTTGCGCCTGCGCGATCTGGCCGGTCTGATCGTGATCGACTACATCGACATGGACGAGCGCCGCAACAACAACGCGGTTGAAAAGCGCCTGAAGGACCGGTTGAAGAACGACCGCGCCCGCATTCAGGTGGGCCGCATTTCCGGTTTCGGCCTTATGGAAATGTCGCGCCAGCGTCTGCGCCCCGGCATGATCGAGGCCACAACGCAGCCTTGTTCGCATTGCCACGGCACCGGTTTGATCCGTTCGGATGAAAATCTGGCCCTATCAATCCTGCGTCAGCTGGAAGAAGAGGGCACGCGCAAACGGTCCCGCGAAGTATTGTTGAAGGCACCGGTTGGCATCGCCAATTACCTGATGAACAACAAGCGCGAACATATCGCCCAGATCGAGGCCCGCTATGGCCTGTCGGTTCGGGTCGAGGGTGATCCGTTCCTGGTGTCGCCCGATTTCTCGATCGAGAAATTCAAGACAGCCAGCCGTGTTGTGAAACAGGTCAGCGCACCGGTAGTATCCGGTGGCGCGGCGATCATGGATGATATTGACGATGCCGAGGTGGTCGAGGAAACCGTGGTAGAAACCGCTGAAGAGGGTGAAGGCGAGGCACAGCCCAAGAAGCGCCGCCGTCGCCGCCGTCGTCGCCGTGGCCGTGGCGGGGATAACGTCGAGGCTACGCAGAATGGTGAAGAAACGGTGAAAACCGACGCAGCACCCGAGGGCGAAGCTGTGGTAGAAGATGCGGCCAAGGAGGAAGCGGTTGCAGAAGCACCCGCCGAGACCGAGGAAAAAGCCGAGGACGAAAAGCCCAAGCGCAAGCCGCGCAAACGCGCCCCGCGCAAATCGGCCAAAGCGGCGGATGCGGAATCTTCGGATGCCAAAACCGACGAGGCCGCTTCGCAAGAAGCCGCACCAGAGGAAGCCGCAGAAGAGCCGAAGAAAAAGCCGGTGCGTCGTCGCCGCAAGAAAGCGGATGCCGAGGACGCCCCCAAAGCCGAGGAGGCTGCAAAAGAAGCCCCTGAAGCTGAGGCCGCGGAAGAGAAGCCTGCACCCAAGAAACGCACACGGCGCAAGCCTGCTGCGAAAAAGGCCAAGGTGGAAGAGGTTGAGGCCGCACCGGCAGAAGATACCGCGCCCGTGGCCGAGGCCAAGCCCGAGCCGATCGAGGTGAAGCCGGAACCAAAAGCGGCCCCGGAACCGGTTGAGGTCAAGCCAGAGCCAAAGGCGGACAAGCCCAAGCGCAAAGGCTGGTGGTCTTTGGGGCGGTAATATCGGCTGAATATTGAAACAAAAAACCGGCGGGCCAAGTGCTTGCCGGTTTTTTTATGCCTTAGGCTTTGCGCACCAGATAGGTTTGGCCATGCTCGGCCTGCGCCACCTCGATCAACTCGTGGCCCTGTTCATTGCAAAAATGCGGCACATCGATCACCGCCGCCGGATCATCCGCCAACAGCCTCACAATGGCCCCCGAAATATGGCCTTGCAGCCGTTTGCGCAGTTTCAGAACGGGCAGGGGGCAGAGCATGCCGATGGCGTCGATTTCTTCATCAATGGTCATGCCAAACTGGATAGGGCGGGATTTGTTACAAGTCCACGTAAATGTGACATTTCGGCAGGTGACGCGGCGGGGTGGATCGCCTAAGAATGGGCAAACCAATTGGAAGGCCCCGTGATGTTCGGAATCGAAATTCTTGATGCAAGCCTGCTGCCTGCGATGTTTGTCGCCTTGATGGGCGGGTTGCTGTCGTTTCTGTCGCCTTGCGTATTGCCAATCGTACCGCCTTATCTGGCCTACATGAGCGGCATGACCATGAGCGAAATGACCGGCGAAGGGGGCAAGCGCGGCGGGGCGATCATACCGGCGCTGTTCTTTGTGCTGGGGCTTTCGACCATCTTTTTGCTACTGGGGTTCACAGCGTCCGTGTTCGGGGCGTTTTTCCTGCAATATCAAGGGATTTTTGCGAAGATATCCGGCGGGGTGATTGTGCTGTTCGGCCTGCATTTCCTTGGCATTTTCCGTATCCATTTTCTGGATCGCGACACGCGGATTGATGCGGGCGATCGGGGCGGGTCGGCCTTTGGCGCCTATATTCTGGGTCTGGCGTTCGCCTTTGGCTGGACACCCTGCATCGGCCCGCAACTGGGTGCAATCCTGTCGATGGCGGCGTCCGAGGCATCGGTGGCGCGTGGCACGGTTTTGCTGGGAATATACGCGCTGGGGCTGGGTATTCCGTTCCTGCTGGCTGCAATTTTCATCCAGCGGGCCGTGGGTGTGATGAACCGTTTGAAACGCCACATGGGAATGATCGAAAAGGCGATGGGGCTGCTGCTGATCGCGGTCGGCATTGCCCTGATGACCGGCGCCTTCAGCGCGTTTTCGTTCTGGCTGCTGGAAACTTTTCCGGCCCTTGCGAACATTGGCTAGCAATGCCGCGTCTTTGCGCTAAACTGCGCCCAGTTATGTAACGGGATTGCCAGTAGATGCAGGGTGAAGGCCAGACAGTCGCAAAACGCAGGGTGTTCTATATTCCCGGCTATGACCCGATTCACCCGCGCCGCTATCGTGAATTATATCGCAGCGAAGGCGCGGATCAGGCCGGGATTTCAGGATATACCCTTGATCTGTCCCCAAAGCAGGGCGGCGGGCGCTATGGCTGGCACGTCAAGGGCCGGATTGACGGATCACAAGTGGATGCCGATTTCGACATGCTGGTCTGGTCCGATATTGTCAAATCCTCGATGGATCTGAATATTCCGCAAACCTATCTGGTGCTGGCCCGCACTGCATGGACCTATATTGCCTCGGGCGCATTGCGCCGGTTGATGTGGCTGCGCAAGGGGCCGGTGCTGACGGCGCTTTATCCGATCGGGATGCTGTTGCTGCAACTGCTGATCGCGGTGTTGCTGGCGTGGTTTGTCGGGGCCATGATTGCCACGGGCGTGCAGGTTCTGGTGGATTGGCCAATGGTTGCGCGGATGCTGGGCTGGGCCGCCGCACTACCGCTGATCGTTGTGATCCTGCGGGGGTTTCGCAAGATTGATAACAAGCTGTTCGCCTATTACCTGATGCACGACTACGCCTATTCCGCCCGCTCCAAAGGGGAAAACCCACCACTGCTCGAAGCGCGGATGGCCGAATTTGGTGATGAAATCGCCGCCGCACTGGACAGTGATATGGACGAGGTTCTGGTGGTCGGCCATTCCTCGGGGGCGCATATCGGCGTGTCGGTGCTGGCCGATCTGATCCGCGCTGGCAGGGTGCCACGGGATGGCCCCGCGTTGGGGTTTCTGACGCTGGGGCAGGTGGTGCCGATGGTGTCCTTCCTGCCCAAAGCAACCCGTTTGCGCACGGATTTGAAATACCTGTCAATACAGAACGAATTAACCTGGATCGATGTCTCGGCCCCTGGCGATGTCTGCGCCTTTTCGCTGTGCGATCCGGTGGCGGTGACGGGGCTGGCCTCCAAAGCAAAACGCTGGCCGCTGGTGATCTCTGCCGCTTTTACGCAAACGTTGTCGCCGAACAGATGGGCTGCCTTGCGGTTTAGATATTTTCGGCTGCATTTTCAGTATTTGTGTGCATTTGATCGCCCCGGCGATTATGACTACTTCAAAATCACCGCAGGACCGGAAACCCTGCATTCCCGTTACCAGAACCGGCAACCGTCAAAATCGCGCATTGATGTACCGGCGTCGCCTTTTACCTCTGTGACCTGATGAGCTTACCCCCCAAACCCCCCTCGCGCCCGAACAAGGTTTCCTTTTTCCAGTATATGAAACTGTTTCGTCAGGACATCCTGTCGGCCCAACCCGAACGCCTGTATCGGGCATGGATGGCCGAATTTCGCACACTGTTCTTTCGTTCTTACATGATCAACCAGCCGGATCTGATCAACACGGTGCTGCGCGAGCGCCCCGATGATTTTCCCAAATCCGACCGGATAAAAGAAGGCTTGGCGCCTTTGCTGGGGAATTCGGTGTTTGTGACTAATGGCGAAGTCTGGAAGGCCCAGCGGCGCATTATTGATCCGGCATTCGAAGGGGGCCGTCTGCGCGAGATTTACCCCGCGATCTGGGATGCCGCTGTGGCAGCGGTTGAACGCCTGAAGAAAAAGGCAGGGCAGGGGCCGATTGAAATGGAAGGGGCCACCAGCCATGTGGCGGCGGATGTGATTTTCCGCACGCTGTTTTCCATCCCGATTGAAAACGAGGTCGCGGCCAAGGTGTTTTCCGAATTCAAGGATTACCAGCGCACCCAGCCAATTTTGAACATCGGGGCGTTGTTGCCGATGCCCAAATGGATGCCACGATTTTTCAAGAAACGAACCAAGGAAACGGCACGCAATATTCGCGGGCTGATTTCGCAATTGACCCATCAGCGGATGGAGGAAATACAGGCCGGAACCGCGCCTGATGATCTGGCCACCAAAATCATGACAACGCCGGACCCTGTGACTGGCAAATGTTTTACGCCGGGTGAAATGGTTGATCAGGTGGCGATCTTTTTCCTTGCCGGTCATGAAACCAGCGCATCGGCCTTGGGCTGGGCGCTGTATCTGCTGGCGACCAATCCCGAGATGCAGGATCGGGTGGCCGCCGAGGCCGCCGAGGTGATTGATCCCGAGGTTCCCTATTTCTCGGCGGTGTCCAAACTGAAGTTGACCCGCGATGTATTCCGCGAGGCGATGCGCTTGTATCCGCCGGTTCCGATGATGGTGCGCGAAAATACTTGCCCCGTGACTTTTCGCAATCGCCCTATCCGAAAAGGGGCGCAGATCGTGATCAGCCCGTGGCACCTGCACAGGCATGAGCGGTTGTGGGACCGGCCGGATGAATTCGATCCGAACAGGTGGCAAACCAAGGCAGGAAAGGCAAGCATGCGAGAGGCTTATATCCCGTTTTCCGCCGGATCGAGGGTTTGCCCGGGGTCAGGATTTGCGATGATAGAGGGGCCATTGATCCTTGGAATGTTGGTGCGGGCGCTGCGATTCGAATCGGTTGAAAACCGGCCTGCAACACCGATTGCGCACTTGACAGTGCGCTCAAAAGACGGAATTTGGCTGAAAGTTACGTTACGTCATGGCGGAAAACTGCCCAAATAGATATGTAATCCGGCGATTTTCCCCCTCGGTTTTTCCTTCGAACACGGTTATATTTTAACAAGTGATTAAATTTCGTGCCCAAGTTGAGGAAAAAGTATGTTTGCTTTGTCGCGCAATACGTCGGTTTCTGCTGACGGTTTTCAGAATGATGCAGCGCCGCGCGCTGTGATCCGTATTGCATTTCCCTCGTTTCGCACCGGCCACGGAAAATCCAAAAAGCAAATTTCGAAGCCGCAGCCAACATCGCGCGAAGAGCTTCAGAGCCTTTTCGGGGATGATTTGCGCAGCTCGGTAAAGCCAAAGTAGGGTCTGTCACGACTGACGTTTCAACGCGTCCTGATAATATTCAAGAACAAACAACCGAATAGCCGAAGCCAAGCCCGTGTCCAAACCGCGGGCTTTGTCTATTTCGGCGGCAAGCACATTGATCGGCTGGCCGCGCTCGGTTGCGATGTCGCGAAAGGCCTTCCAGAATTCGTCTTCCAAAGACACGCTGGTGCGATGCCCTTTCAGGGTAAGGGAACGTTTTTTTGGCCGTTCGCTCATTCCTCGTCCATATGGTGCTGGTCCAGAATACGGCGGGCCTGTTCGCTGCGGGCGGCTTCTGCAATACGCTCGGCTTTGGTGCGGCCGTGTTTGATGGCATTGGCATCGGCCTGCACGCGCTTTTCCTCGCGCGCCCGGGTTTTGCGGGCGCGGTTCAGGTTTACAACTTTGTTCATCAGTCTTTTGGCCCGATCATGGTTTCCGGCCGCACCACACGATCAAAGGTTTCGGCATCAACAAAGCCCAGTTTGATTGCTTCTTCTTTCAGGGTGGTTCCATTTTTTAGCGCAGCTTTGGCAACCTTTGTGGCGTTGTCGTAACCGATTTCGGGGGCCAGTGCTGTGACCAGCATCAGGCTTTCGTGTAGCAACTGGTCGATGCGGGTTTTGTTCGCCTGAATCCCGACCACGCAGTTTTTGGTGAATGTCGCAGAGGCGTCACCCAGCAGCTGGATGGATTGCAGCACATTATAGGCTATCATCGGTTTATAGACGTTCAGTTCAAAGTGCCCTTGTGATCCGGCAAATCCGACGGCGGCGTCGTTGCCCATCACATGGGCGCAGACCTGTGTCAGGGCTTCGACCTGGGTCGGGTTTACCTTGCCCGGCATAATGGACGATCCCGGTTCGTTTTCTGGCAGCAACAATTCGCCCAGTCCGCAACGCGGGCCAGAGCCTAGGAACCGGATGTCATTGGCAATTTTGTAAAGCGATGCGGCAACGGTTTTCAGCGCGCCGGACATTTCCACCATCGCATCATGGGCGGCCAGCGCCTCGAATTTGTTGGGGGCGGTGACAAAGGGCAGGCCGGTGATGCGCGCCATATTGGCGGCAACCATTTCGGCCCAGCCTTTGGTGGTGTTCAGGCCGGTGCCAACCGCAGTGCCGCCCTGTGCCAACTCGTGAATACGCGCCAAAGCGCCTTTTATCCGTTCGATCCCCATCGCCACCTGATGCGAATAGCCGGAAAATTCCTGTGCCAGTGTCAGCGGGGTGGCGTCCATAGTGTGGGTGCGGCCGATTTTGATGATACCCTCAAATTCACGCACCTTGGCATCCAGTGCAAAATGCAGCGTGGCCAGACCGGGCAGCAGAATGTCATGGGCAGCGGTAGCAGTGGCAATGTGCATCGCGGTGGGGAAGGTGTCGTTTGACGACTGCCCCATATTCACATGGTCATTGGGATGCACCGGATATTTTGATCCGATCTCGCCTTCAAGGATTTCAATCGCGCGGTTGGCGATCACCTCGTTTGCGTTCATGTTCGATTGGGTGCCCGAGCCGGTCTGCCACACCACCAGTGGGAAATTGTCGTCCAGCTTGCCAAGGATCACTTCGCCGGCGGCCTCGACAATGGCATTGCCCTTTTCCTTGTCCAGTTTGCCCAGTTCCATATTGGCCTGCGCACAGGCCTTTTTGATCACGCCTAGGGCACGGACGATGGCAATCGGTTGACGTTCCCAACCAATCGGGAAATTCATCAAGGATCGTTGTGTCTGTGCCCCCCAGTATTTATCGGCGGGAACCTCGAGCGGGCCAAAGCTGTCGGATTCGGTGCGGGTGTTGTTGGTGGTGGACATGGATGGCTCCCTAAGTCAAATGGTTGCCTGTCTCATACCGCAATCATACCGCCCGTCAAAGCAGCTTTTGCGATTAATTCCGCTGACGAACCAAAGCGCGCTATTTGCGAAAACTGTCCAGACTGACGACTTCGGCATCCTTGGCCGGCTCGTCCGCGGTTTCGGCTTCTTCCATTGGCGCCTCGGGGGCGTCTTCGGTGTTTTCCAAAGCCACGACTTCGGCGTCTTCCTCGCCTTCTTCGTGGCTGTCGAACCGCAGGCCGAATTCGACCGAGGGGTCCACAAAGGTGACGATGGAATCATAGGGGATATACAGCGGTTCAGGGTTGTCGCCGAAATTCAGGGTGATGGCAAAACCGTTGTCATCCACCACCAGATTGTCGAACCAGTGTTGGATCACGATGGTCATTTCACCGGGGTAACGATCAGACAGCCAATCGGCGATTTCCACATCGGGGTGCATGGTGTCAAAGGTTATGAAAAAATGGTGCTGCCCGGGCAGGCCGGTTTTGGCAATGTCACCCAGAACCTCTTTGATAAGGCTGCGCATGGCGCGGTGCATCAGGTTTCCATAATCAATGGTGTCGGTCATGCTTGCGTATCCCCCTTGGCAAATCACCCTGCAAGCATAACCATATCCTTTGCGAAAGGAAGGGCCAAGCGGTCAAATAAACGACAGCACAAAGCCGCCTGAAAATGCGTAATGCAGACGCGGGGTGTCAATGGCCTGTCGGCACCGGCAAGGTGCCACGGGTTTTGTAGGTGCGCATGGCGAAATTCGAACGCAGATCCTTGACCCCTTCGATTTTCAACAGCCGTTTCAGGATGAACCGCTCGTAGGCTTCCATATCCGGCGCGACCACCTCCATCAGGAAATCCATATCGCCGGAAACCAGATGGCAGGACACGACCTCGGGCCAGCGGGTGACGGTTTGCACGAAATGTTCGGCATCGCGGTCCTGATGGCGGGCAACCTTGACGGTGACGAATATGGTCAGGCCCAGCCCCAGCGCCTTGCGGTTCACCTCGCAACGATAAGCGGCGATCACCCCGTCACGTTCCAGCCGCCGCACACGGCGCAGACAGGGGGTAGGGGACAGGCCCACCTTGTCAGCCAACGCCTGATTGGTCTGGCGGGCGTCCTGTTGCAGGGCCGACAGGATACGAAGGTCGAATTCATCCAGTTGCATGCTGGTTTCTGCCAAAGTTATTGCTGTGGTGGCGGAATCTGCCAAACAAATCCGCTTGCGCGCAATATGCGCATGAATTTACCGCCGCGCCAAGCCTATTCTATCCCCGACAATAATCAGGAGATACCCCATGAGCGATTCCCGCAAACGCAACCGCCCCGCCGGTTTTGCCACCCGCGCCATCCACTTTGCCTATAACCCACTGGATTATCACGGCGCGCTGAACCCGCCGCTGTTCATGACCTCTACTTACGCCTTTGAAAATGCCCATCAGGGCGGCGAAAGGTTTGCGGGCGAGGAGGCGGGCTATATCTATCACCGCGTTGGCAATCCGACTGTCAGCATATTGGAAAAACGGCTGGCCGAGCTGGAAGGCGGCGAGGCGGGGCTGTTCACCAGTTCCGGCATGGGGGCGATTACAGCGGCGTTCTGGAGCCTGCTGCAAGCCGGCGACGAGGTGATTGCCGACAAGACACTTTATGGCTGCACCTTCAGCCTGCTTCAACACCACATGACCCGTTTCGCCATCAAGACCCGTTTCATCGACATGTCCGATCCGGCCGAACTGGAGGCGGTGATCAGCGACAAAACTCGTCTGGTTTATTGCGAAACACCGGCCAACCCGAACATGCGGCTGGTGGACATCGCGGCGATTGCGAAAATCACCCGCAAGCATGAGGCGACCTTTATCGTCGACAACACCTATTGCACGCCTTACCTGCAACGCCCGCTGGAACTGGGTGCCGATCTGGTGGTGCATTCGGCCACGAAATATCTGGGCGGACATGGTGATTTGCTGGCGGGTGCGGCGGTTGGTTCGCAGGAAATGATTGACCAGTTGCGCTTTGTCGGGATCAAGGAAATGAACGGGGCGATGATTTCCACGATGGATGCCTTTCTGGTGCTGCGCGGTATCAAAACCCTGCATTTGCGGATGGACCGGCATTGCCAGACCGCGCAGAAACTGGCGGAATTGCTGGAAGCGCATGATGCGGTGGAGCAGGTTTACTACCCCGGTTTGCCCAGCTCGCCTTTCCACGATCTGGCCAAACGGCAGATGTCACAATTCGGCGGCATGATTGCGCTGGAACTAAAGGGCGGCATGGACGCGGGGCGTGACCTGATGGATGCGCTGGATCTGGTGACCTGTGCGGTGTCCCTGGGGGATGCGGAAACACTGGTGCAGCATCCGGCCAGCATGACCCATTCCACCTACGAGCCGGAAGAGCGGATCAAACACGGGTTTACTGACGGTCTGATCCGTATTTCCGTCGGGCTTGAGGATTATGACGACATCGCCGACGATTTCACACAGGCGCTGGACGGGTTGGGAAAGTAGCCAATTTAATCAAGGGCCTGATAGGCGGCGGTCATGAACTCTTCGCCTATCGGGATTTTCGATCCCAGATATTGCGTCATCACGATACCGATGATGTCCTCGGCCGGATCAATCCAGAAAAACGTGCTGGCAGCACCGGCCCAGCCACATTCGCCCTGACTGCTGGGATACATCGCAGCCCCCATATTGGTCATCACGCGGCCCGCCAGACCCCAGCCATAACCGGCAAAGGGGAAGGGGCCGATCATCATCGGTTTCTGGCTGTCGGGCAAACGATCCGTCCACATCATTTCCACCGTTTTGCGTGACAGCAGGCGGGTATTGTCAGGGGCCAGCCCGCTGGACAGGAAACGGGCGATCACGGTGTAATCATCCAGCGTCGAAAACAGCCCCATGCCCCCGCGTGCGAAATTTGGATTGTCGGCGGGGTGCTCATAGGAAATATCGGACGGGATCAGGGTTTGCGGGCCGTCGTCATAATCCATCACGTCATCCAGATTAAGCTTGCCGAACATCGGCATGATCCGGCCGCGGTTTTCGGCAGGTACCATGAAACCGGTGTCTTTCAGGCCCAGCGGATCAAGCACAAAATCGGCCAGAATCGCGGGCAGGGGCTTTTGCAGGATCACTTCCAGCACGCGGGCCAGAATATCGGTGGCGACACTATAGAGCCATTTGCTGCCGGGCTGATAGGCCAGCGGCAGGATGGCGATGGTGTTGGTGAATTCCTCGAGCGGAACGGTGCCATTGCGCAAGGGGGCCTTGCGATACAGCTCGGCCACGGGGCAATCGGGGATAAACCCGTAGGAAAATCCGGCGCGATGGGTCAGCAGGTGTTCGATGGTGATCGGCGCGGCGGGGGTGGTGGTGCCATCGGGGTTCAGCACCTGCATTTGCGCAAATTCCGGCAGATAGGCGGCCAGCGGGTCAAACAGGCGCAACCGGCCCTGTTCCATCAGCATCAGGGCAACGGCAGACACGACCGGCTTGGTCATTGAAAATATGCGATAGATCGGCTGATCCGGCATCGGGATGTTGTTCAGCCCGTCCGCCATGCCATAAGCCCCGCGCGCCCATTCGCGCCCGCCGCGCAGGATGTTCCATTCAATGCCGCTCAGGGCGCCACTGTCGACATGGCGTTGGGCGGTCTGGGCGATGCGGTCAAATCGGTTATTGGTCATGATGACGGCTCCTGCTTTGGTTGGCAGGAGTATTGCCGATCAATAGGGGGCTGTGAAGCGGGGATGTGTTCTTGGGCGAAAGACATATCCAGTAAACCGGTTTAGTGGATACGTCAGCACTCAATAACAAACGCCAGATGACAGGCCGTTAATTCAGCTATGTGGTTGATAAAATAAGGTAAAGCGCAGGTTTCTGTTGCCAGGTACCTGCAAACCCCGCCTTAGGCTGCTAAGCGTAAGGACTTAAGATTTCGATAGATCGGACCGCTTACGCAGCCAGAGCCATCGGAGCTTTGTTGTCATTTGCAACTAGCTTAAATTGTACCGATAACGGTGGTAACTCACCGAGACAAAGCTAACCCCTTTAGACGTTCGTCGATCCTGTTTCGACCCCATGACTGCCAAATGAGCAGGTTTTGGTGGAGTCGCCGGGTACCGCCCCCGGGTCCGATCCGCTTATTACGAGCGCGTTTATGTCCATAGTCCCCGAAAGGACAGATCATATATAGGGTGCGGGCAGGCGGTTGAAAAGGGGTTGCGGGTTAATAGTTGCCGTTTTCGGGGCGAAAGTGGCCGGTCATGTCATAGGCAAACAGGATGTCGTTTTCCCGCGTGCCCCAGCCGATATTGTGGATGATCAGCGGGTTGCCGGATTGCGGGTCAAGTTTGTCGCTGACGATGCCCACATGCGGGGTGCCGGGGCGCAGCATCCATGTGACGATATCGCCGGGCAGGTAATCTTGCGGGTTGTCGGTCATGGGGACATCCGCGCCGTGACGTTTGAAATAGGTGATCAGATTTGGCACGCGGCGGTGATCGATGTTGCTGTCGGGGCGCGTCAGGCCCCAGATTTTCGGATAGCTGGCGAAATGCGCCTTCATGTCGGCATGAATTCTGGATTGCAGATCAAACCCGTGCGCATCCCGCATCGCGCGGATCACCACATCGGTGCAGACACCGCGCTGGCGGGGGATATCGCCGTTGGGGAAATCAAGCCGTTGATAGCTGCCATCATAGATCAGCGTCACGCCGATCTGTTCGCGGGCAGATTGGATCAGGGCAGTGGACCACGGGGTTATCGCCGGTGATTGGGCCGCGGTTTCCTGAGCCGTGGCCACTGACGAAAAGGGCAGGGGGGCAAACAGGAAAAGCACAAGAAGCAGTTTTGTAAACAGTGTCATAAACGGGCTATAGCGCAGGGCGGGAAGGGGGGAAAGCAGGCTTGGCAATAATGCGCCAATTATAACCATAATGCGCCCAGACTGATCCCGCCCACTGCAATCAGGCTAAGCGCCCAAACCACATCCAGATTGAACCAGGATTTGCTTAGAAATTTCATGCCAAACCAGTGATGAACCGCAAAGGCAACCGCCCCTCCCGACAGGATCATCGCCCCTGTGTGCACCGATGCCACCAGCAGTGACAGGCCCGCAGCCCCCGACATCAGAGTGCCTGCCGCGATATGTCCGGCTGATTGCGCAGCTGTGCCGCACAGACCCAGATAGATCGGCACCAGCATCAACGCCGCCCCATGCGCCAGCGCCACCAGAAAAGACCAAAGCGCCAGGCGTGACGGGGGGATACGGGCCAGAAAACGCGGGTGGCGGCGGTTGATCAGCAGATAAAGGCCAAGCGCGATCACCACCAGCGCCGCTGTAATGCGGATTTCCACCTGCCATTGCACCAGCATGGTCATCAGGGCAAAGGGCAGTAGGATGCCGATCATCGCCGCAAAATGCCCAACCGCCAGCGCCGCCAATGCGCGAAACAAGGCTCCGCGCCGCCCTTCCATCAGGGCGGCGGAAACGGCCAATGGCCAGCCCATGCCGGGGTTGACCCCGTGGTAGATGCCACTGGCGATCACGGCCAGCCACAGGCCGACCGTGCCATTGAACAGATCAGCCAAAGCCTAGACGGAAGGATAGCAAAAACTGTCGGTCGAGCAATCCCCGCCCTCAAGCCGGATCTGGTGCGACCGATAGCCGTCAGGAAATTTGGTCCAGAATTTTTCATCCAGTGTCAGCCCGCCATCCACACCTGCGTCCGCCTTGACCATCGCCGCCGGCACGCCATCGGGATAGAACTGGTCATCCCATGTGGAATAGAGCGAATTGGTCCAGTAAACCCGCTTGCCATCGCGGCTGACCTCGACCATCTGCGGGCCACCCTTATAGGCATTGCCGCTGGGGTGGTCCGACTTGCGAACGATCCCGCCGATATGCACCGACCCCACCAGTTTTGGCTCCATCGGGTCAGACACATCATACTGGCGCATCTCGCCGGTGCCCCAGCAGGCGACATACAGGAACCGGTCATCCAGCGACAGGTCAATATCGGTGACCAGCGGCGGCACCGCGCCAAAGCCCTTTAGCAGTTCCGGCAAGTCGTCGGCATCGGCGGGTTCGGGCGGAATGGTGGCGGTTTTTCTGATGTGGAATTCGCCATCCTCGCGCCACCAGGTCCAGATTGATCCCTCAAGGTTGGTGTTGTCCACCACCACCCCCAGAAAGCCGTATTCCTTGACCGGATCATGGGCCGGGCGGATTTCCAGCGCCATCTGGTGATTTTCACCCAGATCAATTGTCTGCACGTTCTTGCGCCCGCGCAGATCCCAGAAATGGATTTTATGGCCGTATTTGCCGCCGATCAAATCCTCGGCAACGATGCCGTTTTCAAACTGCGGCGGCAGGCCCCATTCGCTGGAAACCATGTAATCGCGTGGCAGGTTCCACCAGAAATCGTAATGCTTATCCTGCGCGCCACGGTCCATTTCATAACGGCCGATGATGTCGAAGGTCTCGCAATCCATGATGAAAATGCCGGGTGGTCCGTCGGTGCCGTCCTTGCCGCCACCGCCAAGGGTGGAAACATAAATGCCCTCGGGTCCGCAATGGATGGTGTGGGGGCGGGAATAGCCGGTTTTGGCAAACAGTTCCTCGGGTTCAATGATCTTGTGGATCTTGGCTTCTTTCGGGCCGCCCTTCACATCAATGATATAGATGCGCGAGGACCGGATGCCGGGGATGATCAGGTAACGCCGCTCCAGAAAGGCGTGACCGGTCAGCGGCGACAGGGCCGAGGAACAGGCGTTCCAGCCGAAATGGTGGAATTCATCGCCCTTGTTGGGCATTACGACTGTATGTACAATCTGGCCGTAGTCCTTTGATTTCGGGTCCACATCAATAATCGCCAGCGCATCGGGTTGCGACGCATCGGGGCTAAGCAACAGCGTATAGGCCAGCGTTTCCGCCGGGGCTTCCATCGCCAGTTTGGCCGAGGCATGGAAGGTTGGATCAGGTCGTAAATTCATGGCGCGTTTCCTTATTTTATTGGGGTTTTGGGTAAAATACACTTTCGGTCGGACGAAATAACTGCCCGTAATCAGGCCATCAGTCTGCGACAAATTGACCCAACGTCAAGGGAAAAGAAAGCCCGCGCGGAATTCGGCGGAAATCGGCGTCAGAGTGGGGGAACCGAAATCTTTGAAAGATTTCGACCTGTTTTCTTTCAAAGAAAACAGGGGCTATGCGACAGGCCGCACCGCTTGCTGATTGCAAAACACGATGATCTGTCCGGCGTTTTCAACCGCGCGAAATCTGCGTCGTCGCAATTCGTCGCGAAACAGATCCATCCCGACAAACCGTTCGATATCGCGCGCCTTGCGGCGGATCACTTCGCCCCGTTGCACCGCTTTTGAGGCAAATATTTCCTGCAACCACATTTCAGGCGTCAAAGGTGAGGAATGATAGGTCATACCGCCACTTTGGCGCAGTATGGTGAACAGCCGGTTAACCGCCTTTGCGCGCCGCCACATCCCGCGCCAGCCCGACTGTATAAGCGGCCAACGCCTGCAAGGCGGAATCGGCCTGCGGCCCATCACCGGACTCGATTGCATCGGCAATCTGTGTGTGCAGCGCCACGATCTGTTCGCGCGAACGCGCCGAAAAGGTGATCATGTTCATCAAGGGTTCAATCGCCTCGATCGCGCCAGCCAGTTGATAGGACAACACTGGATTTCCCGCACCATCCACCAGCGCCCGATGAAACGCCACATCACTGGCGCAGAACCCCTCATCAGACAGTCCCGGTTGCCCCTGCCGGTGGATTTCCGCCCGCATGGTCGCCAGATGGTCCCCCGTGCGCCGTTTGGCCGACAGCGGCGCACAGGCCCGTTCCAGCGTGAATCGCGCTTCGCAGGCCGTTTCAAAATCAACTTCGTTCATTGACAACAGCAGGGTCGAGGTGGTGATCTGTTGCCCATAGGCGTCTTCAAACCGCAGCCGGTTAACAAAAGCCCCGCCGGTCGCCCCGCGCTGGGTGCGGATCAGGTTTTGCGCCGCCAGCCGTTTTAACGCCTCGCGCACCGTGGGCCGCGAGACGTTGAATTTCTCGGCCAGCTCGGATTCGCTGGGCAGGCGTTCATCGACAATCAATGTGCCGGACACGATTGCATCGCGGATCGCCTCGGCAATCTGCACCGACAGTTCGCGGGATGTTTCCAGATCGGTTTTCATAGATTTCATTTGTCAGACATTTGAAGCTGTGGCAAGGTCTGCCCAATTGTAAGACATTTAATGACTCGTCAGCGGAGGATACACCGATGGGCACGAAAATCGACAAGATACTGGAAGCGGCACAGGCCCATTGCGAGGATGTGATCAAACCCAATGTGGACGGCTGGAACGAAAAGGGCGTCTGGCCGCGTGCCGCATCTGCCATGGCCGGTGCCGCCGGCCTGACCGGCCTTTATGCGCCCGAGGAATGGGGTGGGCAGGGCCTGCCGCTGGGCGAGGGCATCCGCGTTTATGAGGAACTGGGCAAGGGCGATGGCGCCTATGCCTTTGCGCTGTCGATGCACAATATCTGCACCTATGCGACCTGCGGGTTCGGCACCGAGGCGTTCAAGGAAAAATGGGCGCGTGATCTGACGTCGGGCCGCAAACTGGCCAATTTCGCCCTGACCGAGCCGCAATCAGGGTCGGACGCGATGACCATGTACACCCGCGCAGAGATCAACGGGGATGGCACATGGACGATCAACGGGTCCAAAGCGTGGGTTTCTCTGGCGGACGAGGCGGATGTGTATCTGACCGTGGTTAAAACCAGTGACGAGCCGGGCCACAAGGACATGGCGATGATCGCTATCCCGAAAGACGCCGAAGGCGTTTCCTTTGGCCCGCGCTATGACACACCATCCTATGAATTCCTGCCGCTGTCGGAAATGTATTTCAAAGACGTGGTGGTGTCCGAGGACAACATCATCCTTCCAATCGGGCAGGGCCTGCAAGGTTCGCTGATGGCGATTGATATCGCGCGGGTTTCGATTGCCTCCGGTTGCTGCGGCCTGATGGAAACCGCGCTGGACACGGCACTGGCCTATGCCAAAAACCGCAAAATGTTTGGCGGCAAGAACCTTGATCTGGACGGAATCCAGTGGATGCTGGGCGATGTGGCAACTAATCTGGAAGTCTCGCGCCTGCTGTATCGCGAAGCCGCCAATGCACTGGGAACGGATCGTGGCCCGCTGATGGCCGCGCACGCCAAACGCTTTGTGCCCGATGCGGCGGTGGAGGCCGCCAATACCTGCACGCAGGTGCTGGGTGGCTCGGGCCTGTTGAAAGAATACGGTCTGGACCGCCTGTCGCGTCTGGCGCAGATGTTGCGCATTGTGGACGGCACCACCGAAATCAGCCGCGTGGTGATCGGGCGCGCCTTGCAAAAACGTGCCAAGGGATTGCCCGACATTCCGGTGCCCAAGGGATATGGAGAGGAATAAAGCATGATCACCCCCGACTATGTGCAAATGATGGCGCGTTATAATAAATGGCAAAACCGCAGCCTTTATGGCGCGGCTGACATATTGGATGACGAGGAACGGCGCATGGATCGCGGGGCGTTTTTCGGCTCGATTCACAACACGCTGGCACATATTCTGTGGGGCGATACCCTGTGGATGAGCCGCTTTGACAACTGGGAGCCACCCACGGACAAAGCCGGTATGGTCATTTCCGATTGGGAGGGCCTGAAACAGGCGCGCAAAGCGGCAGATGCGCGTCTTATCGACTGGGGCGGGCGCGTGCAGCCGGATGACCTGAAGGGCGATCTGTCGTGGTCTTCTGCGGTGATGAACCGCGAATTCAAGAAACCGCGCACCCTGCTGGTTATGCAGCTATTCAACCACCAGACCCACCATCGCGGCCAGGTCCACGCCATGCTGACCGCCGCTGGCATCAGGCCGGACGATACAGATTTGCCATTTATGCCAGATGACTATCTGGCACAGGAAAGGAAACCGACATGACATTCAACGCATTGATTGTTGACAAGAACGACGAAGGCAAAACCAGCGCATCCGTGCAGCAGATTTCCGAAGATCAACTGCCCGAAGCGGACGTCACCGTTGCTGTGGAGTATTCCACCGTGAACTACAAGGACGGGCTGTGCATCGGCCCCGGTGGCGGCTTGGTGCGCAACTATCCGCATGTGCCGGGGATTGATTTTGCGGGCACCGTGGAAACCTCGTCGGACGATCGATACAAACCCGGCGACAAAGTCGTGCTGACCGGCTGGCGCGTGGGCGAGGCCCATTGGGGCGGCTATGCGCAAAAGGCGCGGGTGCGGGCCGACTGGCTGGTGCCGCTGCCCGACGGGCTGACCACACGGCAGGCAATGGCCGTCGGCACGGCGGGGTTTACCGCGATGCTGGCGGTGATGGCGCTGGAGGATCACGGCTTGAAACCGGGCCACGGGCCGGTGCTGGTGACAGGGGCTGCGGGGGGTGTTGGCTCGGTCGCCACGGCGATTCTGGCGAACCTTGGGCATGAGGTTGCTGCGGTGACAGGGCGTCCCGAGGCGGCGGATTACCTGAAATCTCTGGGTGCCACCCAAATCGTGCCGCGCGAGGACATCAACGAGACCACCAAACGCCCGCTCGAGGCCGAAACATGGACCGGCTGTGTCGATGCCGTGGGCGGCGACATGCTGGCGCGGGTGCTGGGGCAGATGAAATACGCATCCTCGGTTGCCGCTGTGGGGCTGGCCGGCGGGGCGCAGTTGAACACTACTGTCATTCCGTTCCTGCTGCGCGGGGTGAACCTGTTGGGCATTGATAGCGTGATGCAGCCTTTTGATAACCGCGTCAAAGCATGGCAGCGGATCGCACAGGACCTGCCGATGGACAAGCTGGAAGCGATGATCCAGCCCGCGACACTTGCGGACCTGCCGCAACTGGGCCGTGATATCCTGAAGGGGCAGGTCAAGGGGCGTGTGGTGGTGGATGTGAATGCATAACGCCATGATTGTAGAAAATGGGTGAATTGCCCATAGTGTTGCCCGAAAGCATTCGGAAAAGGGCACCACATGGCAATTAGCGCGATCATTCCTGAGGAGGCACGAGCCTCGGCGGAGCAGTTAAAACTCTCTCCGGCAATCATATCTGGCAACCACGTTTTCCTGTCGGGTGTCACAGGAAGCGACGCGCAAGGCGGGATGGCTGAAGACCCCGAAGCGCAGTTTCGAAATGCATTTGAAAAGATAACGGTTGTCTTGCGTGAAGCGGGGCTGGCATTTGGCTCTGTGGTTGAAATGACAAGTTACCATATCGGGTTGCGCGACCATTTCGAATTGTTTAACAAGGTCCGTCTTGATTACACCAAGGTACCTTATCCGGCCTGGACCGCCGTCGAGGTGGCAGGGCTAAGGCGCGAAGGGGCACTAGTTGAAATCAGGGTTATTGCCGCTTCTAACAGTTAGGATTTTAATAAATTATTGAAAGGAAAAGCCCCGCCTGTTTTGCGGGGCTTTTTTACGTCATGCGGTGACTTTGTAATCCGCAAAGGCCGCATCCACTTCGGTGGCGGCCAGATGGTTCACGTAGTTCGAATAGGTCTTGCAGGCAATCGCCTGAACGATCCCCAGCACATGCTGCGATGTGAAACCCGCGGCAAGGAAGGTATCCACTTCGCCCTTGTCCGGCATTCCGCGCTTTTTGACCATGGTGCGGGTGAATGTGGTCAGCGCGTTCAGGCGCGGATCGGGCAGGGGGGTGCCGTCACGCAGAGCTGCCAGATCGCCCGCCGGCACTTTTGAAACCTTGTCGGCAATCATCGAATGGGCGGCCATGCAATAGGTGCAGCCGTTCACGGCACTTACACTTAGAAACACAGTTTCTTGTTCTGGTGGTGTGAAACCGGCGTTATTTCGAAAGCTGGTATAGGCGGCCATGTACCCTTCGAGCACGCCGGGTAGGG
>WFNH01000075.1 GCA_015488685.1 Marinosulfonomonas sp. | reverse complement strand
GTCCGGGTGATTTTCGGCAGGTGGTTGAGAAAATCAGCCTTTATAAACTGAACGACACCACACCTTTGACCCCCGAGGATGTGTTGGCCAACGCCCCCACCTCGACCGAGGCCGTGCTGGATGATGTGCTGAACATCGTCGCCGAGGCCCGCAGTGGAGAAATCGGCCCCGTCATGCGCAAACTGGAAAGTCAGGGCGTGCAGCCCGTGGGCCTGTGCATCGGCGCGACCCGCCATTTCCGCACGCTTTACGCCGCCGCAAACAACCCGTCGGGCATCGGCGGTTTGCGCCCGCCCGTATTCGGTGCGCGGCGTGACCGGATGCAACGGCAATTACAACGCTGGAGCGGGCGCAAACTGGAAATCGCCCTGACCATGCTGACCGACACCGACCTGCAACTGCGCTCGACCTCGCGCGCGCCGACTATGGCGCTGATGGAACGCACTCTGGTCCGGCTGGCGATGCTGGCGGGGCGGTAGACCCAAATTCTTTGAAAGAATTTGGACAAGGATTTTTGAAAAATCCTTGCGCCACTCAGACCGCAGCCCGCCCCGCCCAGCGCCCCGTCGCCAGACAGCCGGTCAACAGATAACCGCCCGTCGGGGCCTCCCAGTCCAACATTTCGCCCGCACAGAAAACCCCCGGTGCAGCCTTCAACTCCAGCCCGTCAGTCAGCGCCGAAAACCGCACCCCACCAGCCGTTGAAATCGCTTCATCCATCGGCCGTGGACCGCTGTGTTTCAACGGCAGGGATTTGACCACCCGCGCCAGTTCTACGCCCTCCGGCAAAGGCCGCGCGAATTCCTGCAACAGCGCCAGCTTTACTGCGTCCAGCTTCAACACTTTGCGCAAATGGTTCGTGACCGTCGCCTTGCCGCGTGGTTTTGACAGCCGTTCCGCGATCCGCTCAACCGGCCAGTCCGGCAGCAGATCCAGCGTTAACTCCCCCCCCTCGCGCATGGCTTTGGACATGGCGTAAATCCCGCTTCCCTCGACCCCGCATTTCGAGATCACAAATTCCCCACGCCGCGATTTTCCATTCACTATCAGCGCAATACCCTTTACCGGCTGCCCGAAATGCCGCGCCATATAGGGCGACCAATCCACCACAAAACCCATATTCGCAGGCTGAAATGGTGCCAGTTCCACCCCTTTGGCCACCAGCATGTCCGCCCATGCTCCGTCTGACCCCAGTCGTGCCCAACTGGCCCCGCCCAGTGCCAGAACGCAGGTCTTGGGGCGCAACACCTGCACACCGTCCGGCGTGGCGAATTCAAACCCGCCGCCCCAGCCGGTCCAGCGCCAGCGGGTGCGAAACTCCACCCCCTGCCCACGCAGCCGCACCAGCCACGCCCGCAACAAAGGCGAGGCTTTCATCGCTTTGGGAAACACCTGTCCGCTGGAGCCTGTAAACACCACTTGCCCCAACTCCCGCGCCCAGTCCTGCACAGTGTCCGGCCCGAAGTTTTCCAACGGGGCACGCAGATTTTTCGCGGCCTCGCCATAACGCGTCAGGAAGGTTTCAAACGGCTCGTCCTTAGTCAGGTTCAGCCCAGACTTTCCGGCCATCAGAAACTTGCGCCCGACCGTGGGCTTCGCATCAACCACCACCACGCGCGGGCCGGCCCGCGCCAGTTCCTCGGCTGCCATCAGCCCCGCCGGACCGCCACCAATGACCAGCGCATCAGGCACTTGGGAAACCACCCTTGATCTCGACCACACGCTGCGGATAGGGGATTTCGATGTTGTTTTCTTTCAGCGCATTCCAGACCAGAAACAGCACATCCGAGGTGAACTTGTTTTCCCCGTCATCAATCCCGTTGACCCAGAATTCCACCGCGAAATCCACGCCGCTGTCGCCAAACCCGCGCAATTCGCAATCGGGTGGAAAGGGTTTGTCCAGCACATCCTTGTGCTTGGCCACGGCGGCTTCGACAATTGCGGGAACCTTGTTAATGTCAGTGTCATAGGACACGGAAAAAGGGGCCTCGTACCGGTTGGCAGAACCACTATCGGAATAGTTCACCACGCGGGTTGTGATGAAATCCTCGTTCGGGATCACAATCCAGCGCCCGTCATAGGTTTCCAGAATGGTCGCCCGCGCCATCATCTTGATGATCGTGCCCGCTTCGCCACCATCCAGTTCGACATAATCGCCAACAGTCGCTTGCCCTTCCAGCAGCAGGATCACGCCGGATATGAAATTCGAGGCGATCTTTTGCAGGCCAAACCCGAGGCCAACACCAATCGCACCACCCAGCACCGCAAGCGATGTCAGACTGATGCCCATGATGTTCATCAACAACAGGAAAGCCACACCGAAGATGGTGATTTCCGTCGCCTTGACCGCCAGTTGCCGCGTGGTGGGGCGCATTTCTTCTTGTTTGCTGATCAAGGCGGCGCTTTGGTCGTTCGACCAACGGCCCAGCCAGAACAGGATGCTGCCCGCGATCACCCCGCGCACCAGCGCCATGATCGAAAAGGATATATTACCAAGCGAGATCACCGTGGCCGACAAATACGCTGTCAGATCATCCAGCAGGCCCAGCGCATAGAGCGCCATCGCCGGGATCAGGATGTATTTGCCCAGCATTTTCAGGAAAGAATCCGTAATAATGTCGCGCACCAAGGCCCGCGCCGCCAGGAACAGGAACACCCGTTTGCCGAATGCTATCACCGCGCCCGAGCCGAATAACGAGCGGGTGATCTGTTCGCCGATGCCGGTGAATGCGTAGGCCAGAAGCGGTAACAACAGCGGCAGGAACATCAGCACAAACCGCCGCGCCTGCGCCAGATAAGAGGTCTGGCCATCGGGCGGAGTGATGGCTTTGGTCAGGATCGGCGACAGTTTGCGGCTGACCACCAGCGCGGCCAGAAACGCCGCGACCAACAGACCGAATTGCGACCACGCAGCGGGGCTAAGCAACCAGCCTTGCGCCAGTTCCCAACCTTGGTTCACATAGCCCAACACCTGTTGAACGATCTCCGGTTGCCCGTCCATGTCCGCACCTTTACCCGTTACACATCGCTTTGATGCCGCTTAGAATTTCCGGTTTGGCATCCAGCACATCTGCGGCAAGATCGCCAATGGTTTCGGTCATCTTATCGCCTGAAACCAGCATATCCACCAGCCCGAATTCCAGCGCCTGATCCGCTGCGATTTTTTGCCCGCCCATCAGGATCAGTTTGCTACGGGCCGGTCCGATCAGCGCCCGCATCCGCGCGGGATCAGACGGTTGCGGCAGAAAGCCCAGCTTCATCACGGGGTAAAAGAATTTTGCAGTCGGCACCGCGATGCGCAGATCACAGGCCAGCGCCATGCCAAATGCCCCGCCCGCAAGGGTTCCATTCAGCGCGGCAATTGTTAAACAGGGGGCAGATGCAACGGCACCCGACAGCCGTTCCCACACCGGATCGGTGGCCAGCCCCGCACGCGCCTCGTCCAGATCAGCACCCGCGCTAAACACACGGCCCTCGCCGGTGATCACCAGCACCTTGGCATCCACTGCCATTTCGGCAATGTCGGCCAATTGCTCCAACATCGCCTTGGTCAGCGAATTGGCCTTTTCGGGGCGGCGGATGGTAACAGTCCACAGCCCCCCGTCCTTTTTCAGATCAATCATCCGGTCAGCCCCGCCCGCTTGCGAATAGCCTCGTCCCGCAGGGCGATCTCCTGCCCGACAAATTCGTCCGCATCCGCTGTGCACATCCAGACCAGCGTTTGCGCCACCCATTCCGGCGGGATGTGGTCCTCCCACTCCATTGCGCTGACGGGGTTGATGCCCGAGGCTTTGATCTCGCGCTGCATTTCGGTGGCAACAGTTCCCGGCGACAGGCCCATCGCGCGGATGCCAACACCCGCACCTTCCTTGTCGGTGCACATGGTCAACATGGCGGCACCGGCCTTGGAGGCGCAATAATGGCTCCAGCCCTCAAGCGCGGTATGGGCGGCGCCCGAACTGATGGTGATGATCGTGCCACCACCGGCAGCCTGCATCACCGGCATCGCGGCGCGCATGCCGTAATAGACACCTTTCAGGTTGATATCGATCACCTGCCCCCAAGCCACGGGATCGGAGGTGGCCAGAGACGAGATTGGTTCGATCACACCGGCGTTGTTGATCAGAACATCCAACCCGCCAAATTTCGCCACCGCCTGCTGCACAGCCGCATCGACCGCAGAAAAGTTGCTGACATCACAGGCAATCGCCATAGCTGAATCGCCAATTTCACCCGCAAGTGTTCCGATCGCGCCACCGGATCGCGCCAATAACACCACATTTGCACCCGCCTTGGCGAATTCCCGCGCAGCCGAGGCACCGATTCCCCGGCTTGCCCCTGTGATAAGAACCGTTTTTCCTGATAAATCGCTCATTTTCGCCTCCCCTAATGAAAAGTTAGGATAAAACACTCTATGCACCATGAATAGAGCCGACTTACACTTGCACCCCGCCCAAATCGGGGTCATTTATACGTCAAACTTTTTTCAACCACGAAGGGTTCAACATGACGAATTGGAAAACAATCGGCGGATCAGCCGCATTTATTACATTGATGGGCAGCACTGCGTCTATTGCGGACATCACATCGCAAGAAGTTTGGAACGACTGGTATCAGTATATGTCCGGCTTTGGCTACGAGGTTACGGCCACACCGGATGTCACCGCAGACAGCGTTGTAGTCAACAGCCTGATGCTTGCCATGCCTTTGCCTAATGATGGCGGGATGGTCAAAGTCGACTTTGGCAAGATTTCCTTCAAAGACAATGGCGATGGCACCGTTGCCGTGATCCTGCCGGATCAAAAGCCGATTGCTATCAGTGTGGATAATAATTTCTCTGTCACGCTGAACTATGACACCACCGGCATGTCGATGGTCGTTAGCGGCTCGGCAGGTGATTTGACTTATACCTACTCGGCCCCCAAAGTGGCTGTAAGCATTGCCGATCTGGTGATTGATGGCGAAAAGATAGAGGATGCAAAACTGGATTTGGTCCTATCCAATCTGGCAGGGCAATCCACCAGTAAAATGGGCGCATTGCGCAACATCATGCAATCCATTGCTTCTGACATGGTGACCTATGATTTCGCAGTAACCCAACCTGGCGGGAGCTCTACATTTGCCATCAAAGGATCAATGGCCGACTTTAAGATGAGTTCGGATTCAAGCATCCCGATGGATATGGATTTCGCAAAGATGTCCGATGCATTGGACAACGGCTTTGCAGGCTCAGGTATCCTTTCTTGGGGTGCGGGCGGATACGAATTTTCTTCAGATGACAATGGGGCAACGGTTAGCGGCTCGTCCAGCTCGGATACAGGCAGCCTGAAATTTGCGATGGACCGTGAAATGCTTAATTACGGCGGCACGGCAACCGGAACCAAATCGTCCTTCACCAGTTCGGATTTTCCGTTCCCGATCGACATCACCATGGCCGAGGCCGCGTTTAACCTGCTGATGCCGGCCGGCCCGTCTGATGATCCCAAAGACCTGAACCTGACCGTGAAACTGGTTGATTTCAACGTCAATGATATGATCTGGAGCATGGCCGATCCGATGGGCAAACTGCCGCATGATCCGGCAACAATTATTCTGGATGTCGACGGCAAGGCAAACTGGTTTGTCGACATCATGAATCCGGAAGACATGCAATCCGGCAACTTCGACGTTCCCGGCGCATTGCATGAACTGGCCCTGAATGCACTTGAACTAAAGGTCGCGGGTGCCGACCTGACCGGCAATGGCGCATTCACCTTCAACAACGACGATCTGGAAACATTTAATGGCCTGCCCGCCCCGACTGGCGAAATCGACCTGAAACTGGTTGGTGGCAACGGGCTGCTGGACAATCTGATCGCCATGGGCCTGCTGCCCGAAGACCAGGCAATGGGTGTCCGCATGATGGCAGGCATGTTTACGGTTGCCGGTGATGGCGATGACACGCTGACATCGAAAATCGAAGTGAATGGCGACGGTTCGATCCTGGCAAACGGCCAGCGCATCAAGTAAACTGTTCAACCACTGCCAGACGGGCCGCAAGGGATAACCACCTTGCGGCCCGTTTGCATTTTGGCCTAGGGTTTTGGGTATTATTGCCGTTGTAATTTTAGGAAAGCCCACCAATGCATACTCTGACCCGTCTTTGCACAACAACCGCCCTTATCGCCGCCCTGATGGCAACCAGCCCCGCATGGGCCGATGTCACCGCTGAACAGGTCTGGTCAGACTGGCAGGAAATGATCGAAAGCAGTGGCGCCAAGGCGACTTATGTGAGCGCGGCAGATGATGGCATCCTGACGATCAACGATTTGGTTGTCACCACGGATGATACCGCAAAAACAAACATCCGACTGGGGGCCGTGGTTTTGCAGGAAACCGGCGATGGATCGGTTCAGGTTATGTTACCCGCCAGCGGCCCGATTGTCATTGAATCCGGTAACGACAAGGCCACGCTGGAGCAGCGCAACACAGGATTTACCCTGCTTGTCAGTGGCACGGCGGGGGATATGACCTATCACTACGCAGCAACCGAATTAGCGCTGACCCTGACCGAATACCTGACAAATGATATCCCTGCCGACGCGGCGAAAGCCCGTATAACCCTGAACGATCTGGTAGGCACCCTGCATGGTCGCAAAACCGGCTTGCGCCAACTGGAGCAAAATTTCACCCTTGGCAAACTGACCTATGCGCTTGACCTGACGGATACGAAAACCGAGATGGCTTTGGCCACGGAAGGCAGCCTTGAAAACCTGCAAAGCAATGCAAACATCGCCATCCCCGAAGACATTAAGACAACGACCATGCTCGAAGCGTTTGACAATGGGTTCCACATTATTGGCAACACCGGCTATGATCGTATCGAAGCACGTTACTCATACACTGGCCAGGGTGGAACAATTACCGGATCAGGCGAAAGCGATTCCGGCCAAATCCATATATCTTTGCAAAAAGGCGACGGCAGGGTTGCCGATGCATTCGAGAATTTTTCCTTTGGAGCGATCCACCTGCGTCTGGACGGTGAGAGTGATAACCACGATATGTTCCATGCCCGTCTTGCGCTGGATCAGCTTGGGGCGCGTTTGAAAATGGCGATGCCGGAAAACATCGAATCTTTTACCCGCAATATCAGCCGCGCGCCCAGTTCAAAGCTTCTGAATGCCGGTTTTCTTGTAGGAATAAACCTGAATTATGACAATCTGGACGGCGCGTTTTCGTTCAGCAACAACGGGAAAAACGGCAGCGCATCCATCGTTTCGGACATGCTGGATTTCGGTATTTCCCTGTCGCGGGAATGGCTGCGCGTTTCTAGTGTCAGCAGAGCCACGCAAATCAATCTGGAGGCAGTGGAGATTCCATTTGGCGAAATACGTCTCGCAGTTGCCCAAACCCTTCAGGACATCAACATCCCGCTAACCGCCACACCCGAGCCACAGCGCTTTACCGATCACGAGGAAATCAGGGACCTGTCAATCAGCGATAACCTGTGGGCGTTGATTGACCCTGACAGTCAAATACCCCACACGGCCATTACCTATGTTCTGAACGTCAGCGGCCTTGGAAACTGGCTGATCGATCCCTTTAGCCCTGAAATCAACATTCCCGGCAACACCAAAGGTGAATTGCACCGCCTGACATTAAATGAACTGCTGTTGACGGGCGCGGGTGTAGAATTGACCGGAGCTGGTGATTTTACTTTCAACAATGATGATCTTGAAAGCTATGATGGTATTCCGGCCCCCAAAGGGGCTTTGGACCTGAAACTGATAGGCGGCAATCAATTGCTTGATACGCTGGTCAAAATCGGCATCCTGAGCGACGAAGATGCCTTGGGATTTCGCATGGCGTTGGGATTGTTCACCATCAAAGGCGATGGCGATGACATGATTGTGTCCCATATCCAAGCCAACGGTAAAGGCGAACTTCTGGCGAACGGCAAGCGCCTGAAGTAAGTTGCTGTAGATTAATACATAAAGGTACCCAAAATGATCCGTATTTCCCGCCTGTTCACCAGCACCGCCCTGGCAACCCTAATCGCCGTTCCTGCAACGGCCGAGATTTCAGCCAATGATGTGTGGAATGGTTTCACCACCTTTTACAATGCCTTTGGCCTGACGGTGGATGCAACGAAAACGCAGAGCGGAAACCGGCTGGCCATCAGCAATCTGAAACTGTCGGCAACTCTTCCGTTTGAACTGGGGTCTTTCATCCTGACAACAACGGGACTTGATCTGGTTGAAAATACAGATGGCACGGTGGATATCATCGTCCCCGAAAGCATGCCACTGGCGGTCGCAATCACATTGCCCGACGATGTGTTTGTCACGACAACAGTGGACTATCGCATTACGGATTATCAGGCGCAGGTTGCAGGTGATCCTGATGAATTCACAATCACAAGCCGGCTTGAACAGGCGGATATGGTGATAGGCGGGCTAAGCATTTCAGGACCAAAAGCCAAAGATCTGGATTTCGGTGGGAACTTAACCCTCACCGCGCGCGATATGACTGGCGAAACCAAATTTGCCACTGGCGATTTTCTGGTGGTCACACAAGATAGCCGGATGGGTGCGCTCGTTGCCAACGGCAGCTTTAGCGGAAAGGATGCCCAAAAAGGGGATATGGAAACCACCATGTCCATGACGATGTCGGACATGCAACGCAGCACCATTATTTCGGTTCCTGCCACAGGAATAGACTTGATGAATCTGCCCGCACAACTGCGTGACGGCATGTCGTTCCAGTTCGCTTCGACTGTGCGCCAACAGACGTCTTCGCAACGCGTCACCGTTAACGGAACTATGGTGTCCAACCAATCCACCAAGGTCGGAAATTCGATAAGCGCTGGCGGTCTGTCCCAAGACGGCGCGCGGCTGGAAATGCAAGCCGATGATTATGACATCAATTATACCTTGCCCGAACTTCCCTTTCCTATCCGGGTGTCTGCATCCAGAGTAATCGGGAATTTCTCGAGCCCGCTGTTGAAAGCCGATGATGATCAAGAGTTTGCCTACATGTTCGACATGAAAAATCTGACAATCGCGGATGATCTGTGGAACCTGTTCGATCCCGATGCTGTATTGCCCCGCGATCCAGCACGATTTCTGGTCGATCTATCCGGCAAAGCCCGCCTGTTTTACGACCTGCTGGATTTTGAAACGATGCGTGATGTGATCAAGCAGGGCGACAAAATTGCCGAACTGACCAGCCTGACCCTGAAAGACATGGACATCTCGGCCGCCGGGGCACAGCTAACCGGAACCGGTGCGTTCACCTTTGACAATTCCGACATGACAACCTTTCAGGGCCTGCCCGCCCCCAGCGGCACGGCCTCCTTTCAAATGTCCGGCCTGAATGCCCTGATGGACAACCTGATCAAAATGGGTCTGCTGGAAAATGACGCGGCCTTCGGGATGCGCATGGGGCTGGGCCTGTTCACCGTGGCAGGTGATGGCGACGATACATTGCTGTCGGATATCGAAGTCAAGCCAGACGGGCAAATCCTGGCCAATGGCAAGCGGATTAAATAACCGCTCACCCTTGCGTGCGACGGGACAGGTGTTTACCTCGGGTGCAACTGAAAACCGCAAGGATTGCCCATGACCAACAGACTGGAAACCCTGACCGCCGCCCTGCTGGACGCCGCCAAAGCGGCGGGCGCGGATACAGCGGATGCGATTGCGGTTGACGGCACTTCGGTTTCGATCGACGTGCTGAACGGCGCGTTGGAACACGCCGAACGATCCGAGGGCACCGACATCGGCCTGCGGGTGCTGATCGGGCAACGGCAGGCTTGTGTTTCAGCCTCGGACACCAGCGGTGAAACCATCACCACCATGGCCGAACGCGCCGTGGCCATGGCGCAGGTCGCCCCCGAGGATGACAGCATCGGGCTGGCCAGCCCCGATCAGTTAGCGCAAGACTGGAACGCCGCCGCGCTTGATATGTTCGATCCCGCCTCCGAACCGGACCCCGCCACCTTGCAGGATTTCGCACAGCGCGCCGAAGCCACCGCACTGGCTGTGGACGGCATCAGCCAGGTCGAATCCGCCAGCGCCGGATATGGCCAGCGCCAGATGCACCTTGCCACCAGCAACGGCTTTTCCGGCGGCTACAAACGCAGCAGCATCCACACCTCCTGCGTCGCGATCACCGGCACCGGCGCGGATATGGAGCGCGATTACTACGGCGACGGGCGTATCTATGCGTCTGATCTGGAAAGCCCCGAGCACATCGGCGCAATGGCCGCCAAACGCACGCTGGAGCGCGCCGGTTCCCGCCAGCCCCCAAGCGGTGCCTTTCCGGTGCTGTATGACGAACGCGTCGCCTCTTCGCTGATGAACCATCTTCTGACCGCGATCAACGGGTCCGCCATCGTGCGCGGATCGTCCTGGTTGCGCGATGTGGCGGGCGAACAAATCCTGCCCGCCGCCCTGTCCCTGATCGAGGACCCGCACCGCCCCCGCACCGGATCATCGCGCCCGTTTGACGGCGAAGGCCTGCCCACGGCGCGGCGCGCGATCATTGATGGCGGCACGCTGACCGGCTGGACGCTGGACCTTGCGACGGCCCGCAAACTGGGCCTGCAAAGCACCGCCAACGCGTCGCGCGGCACCTCGGCCCCGCCCGCGCCCAGCACCGGCAATATCGCCCTGACACAGGGCGACAAATCCCGCGATGACCTGATCCGCGATATGGGCACCGGCCTGCTGGTCACCTCGATGATCGGCAGCACCATCAACCCTACCACCGGCGACTATTCCCGCGGGGCGGCGGGGTTCTGGGTCGAGGGCGGAGAAATCCGTTATCCGGTGAACGAATGCACAATCGCAGGCAACCTGCGTGACATGCTGTTAACTCTGATCCCCGCAAATGACGCCCGCACCCATCTGTCCCGCGTGGTGCCCTCGCTTTTGGTGGAAGGACTGACCATTGCCGGAAAATGATGACCTGATGCTGCTGATCGGGGCGGCCCACGCCAGCGCCGACATCGCCCGCAAATTCTGGAAACAATCGCCCGAAACATGGGACAAAGACGCCGGCGCCGGACCGGTGACCGAGGCCGATCTGGCGATCGACAAAATGCTGCACGCTGATCTACGCGCCGCGCGGCCCGATTACGGCTGGCTGTCCGAAGAAACCGAAGACGACACCGCCCGCCTGAAACACGATCACGTCTTTATCATTGACCCGATCGACGGCACCCGTGCCTTTATCAAAGGCTCCAAAACCTTCGCCCACTCATTGGCCGTGGCCCATAAGGGACAGGTCACTGCCGCCGTGGTATTCCTGCCAATGCTTGACAAACTCTATGTCGCCACCAGCAACATGCCCGCCTCGTTGAACGGCCGCCCGATTGCCCCCAGTCAGCCGAAACCGGACCAGACGCCGACCGTTCTGGCCACCAAATGCAACTTCAATCCGCAGCACTGGAAAAACGGCGCGCCCCCGTTTGAACACCACCAACGCGCATCTTTGGCCTACCGCCTGTGCCTTGTTGCCGAAGGGCGCTTTGACGCTATGCTAACCCTGCGCCCGACATGGGAATGGGATGTCGCCGCCGGTGCGCTGATTGCCCAAAAAGCCGGTGCCATCGTTACCGATAGAGCCGGCGCCAAACCGCTATTCAACAATGCCCACCCACAGCTAAACGGTATCCTGGCCGCTGGCCCTCTTTTGCACAAAACTATCCGCAGCCAGCTGATCTAACCCATCTTTGTTCCATAAATATCCGCGCCGCAGGCATCGAATCTCTTTCTCGCCCCGCGCCAATCCACTACTGTCCCCGCAAACCGGACACAAACCATATCGGAGCGACCTCCCATGACCCAACGCCTGCACCTCGTCTTTGGCGGCGAATTGATCGACCCTACCAAAAACGCCTTCAAAGACGTGGATGACATCCATATCGTCGGCATGTTCCCCAATTATGAAACCGCCTATAACGCCTGGAAGGCCGAGGCCCACCGCACAGTCGACAATGCTCACATGCGGTATTTTATTGCCCATATCCACCGTCTTCGGGATGAAGAGGTCGAAGCCTCGCCCACCGAAGAGCTGGACGGCTGATAGACAGGGTATGCCCCGATGTCCCTTGGCCTGAAAATCTATCTTGCGAATGCTAAACGCGCCGGTGCGCGTGCTTTGCAAGAACAACAGGCCCATGGCGACACCGCCCAAAAACGCCTTGCCCGTCCCGCCGGACAGCTGGTCTGGTTGCATGTTTCCAACCCCGAGGAAACCTCGCCGGTGCAGGAACTGATTCGCGCGCTGGCGGCCGAGCGTGGCGACATTTCTTTTCTGGTGACGACATCGGAAGATACCCAGGTTGATCTACCGTTTCAGGATAGTTGCGATCAGCCCTGCCTGCATCTGCCCGCCCCACCCGACACCCCGCAACAGGTGGCCGAATTTCTGGATCACTGGCGCCCGATAATCGCCGTATGGGCCGGGTCCACTCTTCGCCCGGCCTTGCTGGCAGGAACGCAGGGCCGCAATATCCCGCTAATAATGGTGGATGCCCGCTGCCGCGCCCGCATTGACGGACGAAAGCGCTGGAAAACAGGAATGATCATGGCGCTGCTGGCCATGTTTGACCATATCCTTGTCGGCAAAACCGAAGTTGTTCGACGCCTGATCAGACAGGGTGCCATTCCTTCCAGAACCGAGGCCTGCGGACTACTGGAAGAAGGCGCGACAACCCTGTTTTGCGATGACAGGGATCGCGACGAAATGGCTGCCATTCTGGCCGCCCGTCCTGTCTGGCTGGCCGTGAAAACTGCAGATGGTGAAGGCCCTATTGTCGCCACGGCCCATCGTGCCGCCAGCCGCCTGTCACACCGCCTGTTGCTGATCATCTCGCCCATGGACAGCGCCAGCGGGGACGCATTGGCCGAAAGCCTGACCAATGACGGCTGGTTGGTCGCCCAGCGCTCCAAAGGGCAGGAACCGGACGAACACATCCAGATATTTATTGCCGATACACCGGATGAACTGGGCCTGTGGCTGCGGTTGGCGCCGGTTTGTTTTATTGGTAATTCGCTGATCAAAGGGGGCAAGGGCTGTTCCCCGTTCGAGGCGTCGGCACTGGGGTCGGCCATCCTGCATGGCCCGTTTGTCGAATCCTATCGCACCGGATATGCCCGTCTTGATACTGCCGGTGCCGCCCGCGAGGTGCGTGATGCCGCCCATCTGGCCACCAATCTACAAGAATTGCTGGCCCCCGACATTGCCGCCGCGATGGCCCATGCGGGCTGGGCCATATCCACCAGCGGCGCCGAGGCCGTTGACCATACGGTCGGTCTGATACTGCAAACCCTTGCCAAAACCGAGGAGAGATAATGCAGCCCCCCCGCTTCTGGTTCACCCCTGCCGACCGCCCCGCAATATTGGCCCGCCTACTGTCGCCACTGGGCGCGATCTATGCCAAAACCACCGCCAGACGCGTGGCTCAACCGGCGCAATATCATGCCCCCGTGCCTGTAATCTGTGTCGGCAATATCAACGCAGGCGGCACCGGAAAAACCCCGACCGCCATCGCCATTGTGCAGCGCCTGCAAGCCGCGGGCCACACCCCGCATGTGGTGACACGCGGTTATGGTGGGTCATTACAAGGACCGGTTCATGTGGACGAGGCCCGCCATAGTGCCGAAGAAACCGGCGACGAACCACTGCTGTTGGCCGCCTTTGCGCCCACTTGGGTTGCCAAAGACCGCGCCGAGGGGGCCAAGGCCGCCGTGGCTGCGGGGGCCGATATCATTGTGCTGGACGACGGGTTCCAGAATCCCGCCCTGCACAAAGATATTTCCATGGTGGTGGTGGATGCCGCCATCGGCTTTGGCAATGGCCGCGTATTGCCCGCCGGCCCTTTACGCGAACCCGTTGCCGCGGGGCTGACCCGCGCGGATCTGCTGATATCCATTGGCGGCGAATCCCAGCAAGAGGCGTTCCAACAGGCATGGGCCGACAAAATCGTCTTGCCGCATCTGACTGGCCGTCTGGCCCCGCTGCAAACCGGCATTGAATGGCAGGATCAGCCCGTGCTGGCCTTTGCCGGCATCGGCCATCCGGCAAAATTCTTTGCCACCCTACGCGGTCTGGGCGCTGACCTGCTGCACACCGAAGCCCTAAGCGATCACCAGCCCCTGACCGCTGCCCTGATGAAACGTCTGGCATTCGAGGCCAAGGCACTGGGCGCAATCATGGTCACCACCGAAAAAGACGCCGTGCGCCTGCCCGCCGCTTTTCGCGCCGAGGTGGTGACATTGCCGGTTCGTCTGGAAATAGCCGACTGGAGCGCGTTTGATTCCGCGCTCGCAACCATCGCAAAATAGCCTTACTCGGCTTCTGCCAATTTTTTGTCCAGAATGGCCGAGAAATCTTCATAGCTCATGTTGGAATACTTCTCGCCCTGAATCAGGAACGACGGGGTTGAATCCATGTTATCGCGGGTGAAATTCTGCTGATACCACGCCACAAGGGTTTTCACGTTGTCCTCGTCGCTGAAACAGGCATCCAGCTGTTCGTTGGTCATGCCCGCTGTCAGGCCGATCTTGCGCAGGTTATCGACCACAGTGGCCGGATCGCCTTCGCCCAGCCATGCCTTCTGATCCCCCATCAGAATATCCATAATCCCGAAATAGCGCATCTCGCCACCACAACGCGCCATAATGCTGGCCCACAGGCCGTATTTGTCGAAATAGGCCTCGCGGAAAATGAAACGGATTTTGCCGGCATCGATATAGTTCTTTTTGATTTCCGGCAGGACTGTCTGGTGAAAACGCGCGCAATGCGGGCAGGTCGGGGATGCGTATTCAACCACTGTCACCGGCGCATCCTTGTCCCCCATCGCCATTTCGACAACACCGGATGTATCAATCTCGTCCGTGGTTTCGGCCATCGCCGCACCAAATCCGGCGTTGCTTGTCGTGCCTGGCAATGCGTTGTTGGTGTTCAACCAATATGCTCCGCTGCCAGCCAAAGCCACCGCACCTGCTCCGATAAATACCCTGCGTTTCATAGATAATCCTCTTTCAGTGTTTCCTACGGGATATAATGTTTGCGCCCAGCGCTGCAAGGGCATCGCGCAAACCGTCATCCGCGATCGGTTCTGCCACCTTGCGGGCGGCCTGTTTGATTTCGGGGGTCGGCTGGGCCGGTTTTGCCTTGGGCGCGGGCGCAAATTGCGCCTGCCCTTCGGCAAATCCGACCGGCGCCGTCTGGGTGATGCGCACCTTGGCAATCGCACTATAACCATAGCAGGCATTCACCCGCTCGCGCAGTTGTTCCTTTTGCATTTCCAGCATCGGGGCCTGTGCGCCCGTGGTCAGGATGGTCAACGTCGCCCCCAGACTGTCGCGGCCATATTTTACATGCACGGGACGGGCCATATGGGCAATGTCTTCGCCCACGATTTCAGGCCAATGGGTCAACAGACGGCTGACGGCAAAGCCCCGCGATTCGCCGGCGGTGCGGATACGCTCGCGCAGCAGGCTCGAGGTGCGTTGAAACCCCTTACCTCCGTATCTGCGCTGTTTATATCCGGTTGTTTGCTTCACGTCGTCTTTCCGTTGCTTCACGTCTATTCTAAACAGGTTCGGGCGGGGTGCCAGAACAATAGCACAAAAGGACGGATAAAGTTTGCGTGAGATGGATTTAAGCGATGCTTTGCTGGGCTGGTATGACACCCACGCCCGCGTCCTGCCGTGGCGGGTGCCGCCGATGGAGTCGCGCGTTGGCGTGTTGCCCGATCCCTATCACATCTGGCTGTCCGAGGTGATGTTGCAGCAAACCACCGTTGCAGCCGTCGTCAAATATTTCCACGCCTTCACCACCCGTTGGCCCACTGTTTACGATCTGGCAGCGGCCGAAGATGCCGAGGTGATGGGTGAATGGGCCGGTCTGGGCTATTACGCCCGCGCCCGCAACCTGCTGAAAAGCGCCCGCATGGTGGTGTCCGATCATGGCGGGGTCTTCCCTGATACCCGCGACGGGTTGCTGTCCCTGCCCGGCATCGGCCCCTACACCGCCGCCGCCATCGCCGCGATTGCCTATGGTCACAGCGAAACCGTGGTGGATGGCAATATCGAACGGGTAATGGCGCGGATATATGACATCCACACGCCTTTACCTGCGGCCAAACCGGAACTGACGGCCCTTGCCGCCACCCTGACCCCGCAGGAACGCGCCGGGGATTACGCGCAGGCCGTGATGGATCTTGGCGCCACCATCTGCGCCCCGAAATCCCCTGCTTGCGGGATTTGCCCGTGGACCAAAGCCTGCAAGGCCCGCACCCAAGGCGCCGCTGCCGACCTGCCCAGACGCGCACCGAAAACCCGTAAACCCACCCGCTATGGTATCGCTTATATTGCACGGCGGGGTGATGGTGCGTGGCTACTGGAACGCCGCCCCGACAAGGGGCTTTTGGGCGGGATGCTGGGCTGGCCCGGTGCGGAGTGGGGCGCAGAACCTGTCGCGCAGCCGCCGCTAGAGGCCGACTGGCAAACCCTGCCCGCCGAGGTGCGCCACACCTTCACCCACTTCCACCTGCGGCTGATCGTTCAGGCGGCCACCGTTGCGGATGCAACCCCTGATGCGGGCCACTTCCTGCCCGCCAGCCAATTCAGCCCCGCCGACCTGCCGACGGTCATGCGCAAAGCCTATAATCTGGCCAAGGATCACCTGATAGCGGATTGAGTTCCCCGCCAACCTATGCCTAGATACGCCAAACGCGCCAGAGTGATGGAGACAAGTATGACCAGTATCAGTCAGGTCACAAAACCCGCATCCGCGTTGCCGTTCTGGATATCGCTGGGCGCTGTGCCGCTGGCCCTTGTCGGCGCGATTTATGGCGGATGGTGGACCATCCTGCTGGCGTTTTACGGCTGGACGGCGGCCTCGGTTCTGGACGCGATACTGGGTCTGAACGAAAACAACCCCGACACCGAAACCGATGATGCCGACCTGTTCTGGTACCGGCTTGTCACGCTGATCTGGTTCCCGATCCAGTTTGCGCTGATATTCGGCATGATCTGGTGGACAGCCACCACCACCCACCTGTCCCTGCTGGAAAAGATCGTTCTGTTCTATGGCGTTGGCGCGGTTTCGGGCAGCACCGGCATTGTCTATGCGCATGAACTGATGCACCAGAAAACCCGACTAGAGCGCTGGCTAGCCGATCTGTTGCTGGCCACGGTGCTTTACAGCCATTTTCGCACCGAACACCTGTTGGTGCACCACATCTATGTCGGCACCCCGCGCGATGCGGTGACGGCCCGCTATAACGAAGGGTTCCATCAGTATTTCCCGCGTGTGCTGCGCGAATGTCCAGCCTCGGCATGGCAGGCCGAAAGCAAAATGCTGGCCCGCAAGGGATTGGGGCCGTTCCATCGGTCCAACCCGTTTTGGCGCTATGCGGTGCTGCAAGCGGCAGCCCTGTTTCTGGCATGGTATCTGGGCGGCTGGGCCGGTATCGGGTTTTTCCTGTTTCAGGCCTTTGTCGCCATCTGGTATCTTGAGCTGACCAACTATGTCGAACACTACGGGTTGACCCGCAAACATCTGGGCGACGGACAATATGAACACGTCAAACCGCATCATTCATGGAACGCGGCGCATACGGCCTCGAACTGGTTACTGATCAACCTGCAACGCCATTCCGACCACCACTATAAACCGGCCCGCCGGTTTCCGCTGTTGCAAACCTATTCCGAGGCAGACGCCCCGCAACTGCCGCGCGGTTATCCCTTGATGACGGCACTGGCGATGATGCCCCACCTGTGGCGCCGCCGGATGAACCCGCGTGTGCGCCAGTGGCGGGCAACCTATTACCCCGAAATCATCGATTGGGAGCCGTATAAAAAGGGCACCACGCCACTACCGCGTTAGGGTCAAATATCCAGCACCCGCCCAGACGTCAGGCCGTTCACCTTTTCCACAATCGCCGCCGCGTCGATACCGTAGTGGTGATAGAGATCGCCAATCGTGCCGGTCTGACCGAAATGTTCAACCCCCAGCGGGATCGTCTGATGCCCCTGCACCGCCCCCAGCCACGCCAAAGTGGCCGGATGCCCGTCGATCACCGTGACGATTTTGCAATGCGGCGGCAGGTCCGCCATCAGGGTTTCGATATGCCCACGCGCGCTTGTCTGCCCACGTGACCGCGCCCGTTGTGCCGCCGTCCAGCCCGCGTTCAGCCGGTCCGCCGATGTCACCGCCAGCACCCCGACATCGCGCCGCCCGCCGCCGATGATACCGGCGGCCTTGATCGCCTCGGGCGCGACAACCCCTTGATAGGCGATCACAACTTCGCAATTCGGCCCCGGTTTGCGCAGCCAGTAGGCCCCGTCAATCGCCCCCTGCACAAAATCCTGATCCACCCGTTTGCCGGGCTGCTCCAGCGGGTTGGTGGACAGACGCAAATAGACCGATCCACCGGTTTCATCGCGCAGCCATGTGCGCTCGTCAGGATCCGGCTCGCCATCCTTTTGCATGTATTCAAAGGCCCATTGCATGATCACTGCCAGTTCATCGACAAAGGCTGGCTCGAACGCGGCAAGGCCATCCTGCGACATGCCGATCAGTGGTGTGCCGACCGACTGATGCGCGCCGCCTTCATAGGACAGGGTGATCCCCGACGGGGTGCCCACCACCATGAAACGGGCGTCCTGATAACATGCGTAGTTCAGCGCATCCAGACCACGGCACACGAAAGGATCGTACAGCGTGCCAACCGGCAGCAGGCGTTTGCCAAACAGGCTGTGCGACAGCCCCGCCGCGCCCAGCAGCAAAAACAGGTTCATTTCAGCGATACCCAGTTCGATATGCTGGCCCTCGGGCGCGAAATCCCATTTCGCGGTCGAGGGGATGTTTTCGGCGCGGAACGTATCCTCGAGCGGCTGGCGGGCAAACAGTTTGCGCCGGTTCACCCACGGGCCAAGGTTGGTTGTGCCCGTCACGTCGGGCGAGGTGGTGACGATCCGCTGCGCCAGTTTGCTGTCCCCGCGCGCCAGATCATCCATGATCTTGCCAAAAGCCATCTGCGTCGACATCTCGCGCCCCGTGGCCAGCGCAATATCGGGCACCGGCACCACGTCATCATGGAACCGCCGCTGTCCTTTGGCAAAAAACGGCACCTGATCCAGAAAGGATTGCAAGGCGGGCACGTCGGAAACCGTGGCGAATGGCTCCCACTCCTGCCCCGCAGGCACACCCATATGTTGTTGCCAATCCGCCATCTGCGCATTGGTCATCAGCCCGCCGTGATTGTCCTTGTGACCGGCAATCGGCGTGCCCCAGCCCTTGACCGTATAGGCCAGAAAACAAACCGGCCGGTCATGATCGATGCTGGCGAAAACCTCGCTCATGGTTTCCACGCAATTGCCGCCAAGGTTTTCCATCAACGCAGCCAACTCGTCATCGCTGCGTGATTCAATCAGCGCCGTGACGTCCCCCTGATCGCCCAGATCATCCAGCAGCCGTTGCCGCCACACAGCCCCGCCCATATAGGTCAGCGCCGAATACAGCTGGTTGGGGCAATTATCGATCCAGTCGCGCAGCGCCTTGCCGCCCTTTTCGCGAAAGGCCGCCCGCTGCAAACTGCCGTATTTCACCCGCACCACGTCCCAGCCAAAGGCGTCAAATATCTTTTCAATCCGCGAAAACAGCCCTTCGCGCACGATCCCGTCCAGCGACTGGCGGTTATAATCAATCACCCACCAGACATTGCGCAGATCGTTTTTCCACCCCTCCTGCAAGGCCTCGTAAACATTACCCTCGTCCAGTTCGGCATCCCCGACCAGCGCCACCATCCGGCCCATTGGCAAGTCCTGCCCCCAGTCCTTGGCCTTGATGTAATCCTGAATGATCGCGGCAAAGGATGTCATCGCCACCCCCAACCCGACCGAGCCGGTCGAGAAATCCACATCATCCACATCCTTGGTGCGGCTGGGGTAGCTTTGCGCGCCACCAAAGCCGCGAAAGTTCTGCATCTTTTCCAGCGGCAGGTTGCCCATCAGATATTGCATCGCATGAAAGATCGGCGAGGCATGCGGTTTCACCGCCACCCTGTCCTGTGGCCGCAGCGCGCTGAAATACAGCGCCGTCATGATCGAAACCATAGACGCAGACGAGGCCTGATGCCCGCCCAGCTTGATCGCGTCCTGTTTCGGACGGATGTGGTTGGCGTGGTGGATCATCCAGTGCGACAGCCAAAGCAGGCGTTGTTCGATGGTTTTCAAAGGGGGCGCGGTCATTTGATCGGCATCCGGCATTTGACAGAGGTTGCCGTATTCTAGCCAAAGGGCCGATAGTGTGTCCTTGCTATTTTAGCCCTTAAGTGGATTATAATTAGGTTGATCACTCCCTTCAGGAAGGTTTTATAGTGAATATACCCAATATTGACGAATTTGACGTGAAAATCCTTAGGGCTTTGCAACAGGACGGGCGCATGTCCGTGCAGGAGCTGGCCCAGACCGTCGGCCTAAGTGCGACGCCGGTTTCGCGGCGGGTGAAAAAGCTGGAAGACGCGGGCGTGATCCACGGCTACAGCGCCCTGATTGATGAAACATTGCTGGGGTTCGGGGTGTCTGTGTTTGTCTCGGTCCAACTGGACAAACAGGTGGACGAAGCATTGGCAGTATTCGAAGCCACCATCAAGGAATTCCCCGAAGTGGTGGATTGCTGGTTGATGACCGGCAACCGCGATTACCTGCTGCGCATCGCCACGCGGGGGTTGGCTGATTTTGAACAGTTCATGACCGGCAGGTTGACCAAAATCCCCGGCGTTGCCTCGCTTGAATCCTCGATCCCGTTGCGGCGGGTCAAATCCGGTCTGGCGCGCACACCATAAAGACGCGGCCCCGAAATCTTCAAAAGATTTCGTCCGTTTTCTTTCAAAGAAAACAGCTACAACATCGCCGGAACCACCTGATCCGGCGGACGGTGGCCATCGGCAAATGTCTTGATGTTGATGATCACCTTCTCGCCCATCTCGGCGCGCCCCTCGACTGTGGCCGACCCCATATGCGGCAACAGGACCACGTTCTTTAACGCCTGCAAACGCGGGTTGATGTCGGCCCCGCCTTCAAACACATCCAGCCCCGCACCGGCAATATCACCGGCCCGCAGCATCCGCGTCAGGGCGTTTTCGTCGATCACTTCCCCGCGCGATGTATTGACGATCACCGCATCCTTTTTCATCAGTTTCAAACGCCGCGCGTTCATCAGATGGAAGGTGCTGGGCGTATGCGGACAGTTGATCGAAATGATATCCATCCGTGCCACCATCTGGTCCAGACTTTCCCAATAGGTCGCTTCCAGCTCGGATTCGATATCGGCGTGCAACCGGTGGCGGTTGTGGTAATGCACCTGCATCCCGAAAGCCGCCGCGCGCCGCGCCACCGCCTGCCCGATCCGGCCCATGCCCAGAATTCCCAGCCGACGGCCACCCAGACGCCCGCCCAACATCGCGGTTGGTGCCCAGCCCTGCCAGTCACCGGATTGCATCAAGGCCAGCCCTTCGGGAATCCGCCGTGTCACCGCCAGTATCAACGCCATCGTCATATCAGCGGTGTCTTCGGTCACCACACCGGGGGTATTGGACACCAGCACCCCGCGCTGGCGGGCGGTTTGCACGTCGATATGATCAATTCCCGCGCCGTAATTGGCGATCAGACGCAGCTTGTCCCCTGCCTGCGACAGCATCGCCGCATCCACCGTATCGGTCAGGGTAGGCACCAGAACATCGGCCCGTTTCATCGCCGCCACGATTTCATCGCGGCTCATCGGGGCATCCGATTCGCGCAATTCAACGTCGAACAATTCCTTCATCCGGGTCTCGACCACCTCGGGCAACCGTCGCGTGACAACAACACTCAATCGTTCAGCGGGCATGATGCACTCCCATATATCTTTCATTGGCGCAGCTTTGGTCGTAGAGTGGCGCAACAATCGACGGGGCACAAGAACTCCGCGAGGGTCAAAAGGCAAAAAAGGCAAGGTATCGGGTAAAGATGGGCAGGATTTCCCCCATGCGCATAGTCGCAATCATCATCACATTTGTTTTCGTCAGCGGATTCGCGGGCTTTGGCCACGCCGATACAGTCGCAGACGGGGGCGAACGCGGACCTGTCACCAACCTGCCGATCCCGCGCTTTGTATCGCTCAAGGCGGCCGAGGGCAACGTGCGACGCGGCCCCAGCCTGACCCACCGCATCGACTGGGTATTCAAACGCCGTGGCATGCCACTGGAAATAATCGCCGAATATGGCCATTGGCGCCGGGTGCGCGACCGTGACGGTCAAGGCGGTTGGGTGCATTATTCGCTGCTATCCGGTGTGCGCACCGTGATTGTCGAGGAAGACCTGCTGACGCTTTACGCCCGCCCTGACCCCAAATCACAGGAAAACGCCCGTCTGGAGATGGGCGTGATCGCGCGGCTTGGGAAATGCACGATCGACTGGTGCCGGCTAAGTGTGGATGGCCAACGCGGCTGGGCACGTAAATCGGCGCTTTGGGGTGTAAAGCCGGACGAGATCAGGGAATAAGCCCGCGCCCTTTCAACAACGCCTTCACCCCCGGCATCCGCCCGCGAAACGCGGTGTATAGTTCCTCGGGGTCGCGTGAACCGCCTGCCGACAGGATGTGCTTCTCCAGCCGTTTCGCCATCTCGGGATCGAACGCGCCGCCCGCGTCCTCAAACGCCTCGAACGCATCTGCATCCATTACTTCGCTCCACATATAGCTGTAGTAGGCGCTGGAATAGCCGTCGCCGGAAAACACATGCGCGAATTGCGGCGTGGCGTGGCGCATTCGGATTGCGTGGGGCATGCCGATACCATCCAGAACCTCGGCCTGTTTTGCCATCGGGTCGGTTGGCGCCGCGCCGTTGTGGAACTCCAGATCAACCAGCGCCGAGGCCACATATTCCACCGTCGAAAATCCCATATCATAGGTCCCCGCCGCCAGAAGACGTTTCAACAGGTCCGCAGGCATCGGTTCGCCGGTTTGGGCGTGGGTGACGAATTTTTGCAGCACTTCGGGCACCTCCAGCCAGTGTTCATACAGTTGGCTGGGCAATTCCACGAAATCCCGCGCCACGGACGTGCCGGACACGGATTCATAAGTCACATCCGACAGCATCTGGTGCAGCGCATGGCCGAATTCGTGGAACAGGGTGCGGGCATCGTCAAACGACAAAAGCGCCGGATCGCCCTTGGTGAAGTTGCAGACATTCACCACGATCGAGCGCTGATCCCCGCCCAGTTTACGCTGGCTGCGCATCGCCGAACACCACGCGCCGGAGCGTTTTGACCCACGGGCGAAATAATCACCGATGAACACCGCCACATGCTTGCCGCCCCGCGTCACCTCCCACGCGCGGGCATCCTCGTGATAGAGCGGCACGTCCAGCGGTTCAAATTCCAGCCCGAACAGGCGGTTTGCGCTGTCAAAGGCGGCCTCGATCATCCGGTCCAGTTGCAGGTAGGGTTTGATCTCGGCCTCGTCCAGATCATGCTCGGCCTTGCGGCGTTTTTCGGAATAATAACGCCAATCCCAAGCCTCCAACTCGCCATTGATGCCATCGGCATGCATCATGTCGGCCAGAATTTCCGCATCACGGTTGGCCGCCGCCTTGGCCGGTTCCCAAACCTGCATCAGCAAATCACGCACCGCTTCGGGCGTCTTGGCCATCTCGGTTTCCAGCTTGTAGGACGCGAAATCCTGATACCCCAGTAATTCCGCCCGTTCCTGCCGCAACGCCAGCGTTTCGGCGGCGATGGCACGGTTGTCGGTTTCGCCCCCATTGGCGCCCCGCGCAACAAAGGCTTCATAGGCCTTTTGCCGCAAATCGCGGCGGGTGGAAAATTGTAGAAATGGCGTAATCAGAGATCGCGACAGGGTGATGACGTGGCCTTGCACACCCTTTTCCGTTGCAGCCCCTTTGGCGGCATCCAGTAGGAAATCGGGCAGACCGTCCAGATCATCCGGCCCCAGTTCCATGAACCAGTCCCGTTCATCCGCCAACAGGTTCTGGCTGAACTGCGTGCCCAATACTGCCAGCCGTTCCAGCACCTGTTTCAACCGGTCACGCGCCGCCCCCTGCAACTGTGCCCCTGACCGCACAAACCAGCGCCGGTGCAACATCAAAACCCGCGCCTGTTCATCTGTCAGCCCCAGATCGTCGCGTTGTTGCCACAAGGTTTCGACCCGCTGGAACAGGGCCTCGTTCATAGTGATTTCCGAAGAATAGGCAGCCAGTTTTGGCGAGAATTCCCGCTGCAATTCTTCGCGTTTCTTGGTGCTGTCCGCCCCTGCCAGATTGTAAAATACCGACAAAACACGGCTTAAGGATTCCTCGGCCAACTCCAGCGCTTCGATGGTGTTTGCAAATGTCGGGGCATCGGGATTATCCGCAATCGCAACAGTATTTTCCCGCGCCTCGGTTATTGCCGTATCAAACGCGGGGGCAAAATCCTTATCCGAAATATCGGCAAATGGCGGCAGTTGAAACGGTGTGGCCCATCGGGACAAAAGCGGGTTGGTCATGGGGGAATCTCCTTTGTCCGCCACGCTAGGACCATGACAAAGCAAGGTCCAGCCCTTACGGGTATTTCGACCGCATCTTGCGTTCCAACCTGCGCAGTAGCAGCGACAGGGAAACCGTCATGATCAGATACAGCAGCGCCACTACATTGTAGGTTTCAAAATAGCGGAAATTGCCCGAAGCCGTCACCTTGCCCAATTGCGCAATGTCCGAAACCCCCAGCACCGACACCAGCGATGAATCCTTGATCATCGCAATGAAATCATTGCCAAGTGGTGGCATGATGGTGCGGAACGCCTGCGGGAAAACGATAAACCGGAACCGGTGCCAGCCACTTAGCCCCAGCGCCTTGGCCGCCTCGATCTGCCCCTCGTCCACCGACAACAGGCCAGCGCGAAACACCTCGGCGATAAAGGCGGAATAGCCGATCATCAGCGCAATGATCGCCCGCCACATCAGCGAAAAATCCCGCGTGCGGATCGGATCAAACCCCAGTCCCTCGGCAATCCAGTTCCAGAAATGCACCAGTGCCGGACCAAATACAAAGGCCACATACAACAGCAGAACGATCATCGGGATGCCGCGAATAATCTCGATGTAAAACCGCGCGACCTGCCGGAAAACGATGAACCGCGACATGGTGCCAACCGCCAGCAACAGCCCGAAAAACGATGCCATGGTAAAGGCCACCAAGGTGACAAAAATCGTCATACCGATGCCGCGCGACAGGGTGTTCAAAACCTGCGCATACAGGTCATCCGCCGCCACGCGATACATCAGATAGACGCCCAACCCACCGGCCAGAACCAGCCAATAGGGGAAATCCTTGTCTTGGGAAGGGGGTGTAATCATTAACCAAAAAAACCCCGGCACATCCGGCCGGGGCAATCCTTTTATATCAGGCGATTAGCCGCCCATTTTATAATCAAGGAACCATTTCTTGTTCAGCGCATCAATCGTGCCGTCAGCCTTCATATCGGCAATCGCGGCATTGATAGGCCCAACCAGATCCGAGCCTTTGGGGAAGATGAACCCGAAATCCTCGGTGCCCAGTTTTTCGCCAACGATCTTTAGCCCGCCATCCGACGCCGCCACATATCCGGCCCCTGCCGTGCCGTCGGTCAGCACCAGATCGACATCGCCAGTTTTCAGTGCCTGAACGGTTGCCCCGAAGGTTTCAAACAGCTTGATACGCGGGTTGGATTCATTGCCGTCCAGCACATCATAAACACCGACATAGAATGGCGTTGTGCCGGGCTGTGCGGCCATCAGCAGATCGTCATTGGCAGCAAAGCTTTTGGCGTCGGTGAATCTGTCCTCGTCGCCACGCACCATCATCACCATTTCACTGCGCATGTAAGGGTCGGAAAAATCCACCTTTTCCTTGCGGTCATCACGGATCGTGATTCCGGTCATGCCCAGATCAAACTGACCTTCCGACACAGCGGGGATCATCGCATCCCAGCTGATGTTTTCGTATGTCACCGTGATGTTGATTCGCTTGGCGATCTCGGCCATCGCGTCATATTCCCAGCCGATTGCCTCGCCTGACGCCGGATCGACAAATTGCAGCGGCGGATAGGCGTTTTCGGTAACAACGACCACCTCTTTGCCGCCCAGATCAGGCAGGTCGGCTGCAAATGCAAATGTTGTAAAGGCCGCCGTGGCTATGGCTGCAATGGAAACAAGTAGTTTCATAAAAGAATCCCCCGATTTTGGTTATACGTTGAGCGCGAGTATGATTAATCCATCGCCCAAGGCAAGGAAATTAAACCGATTTCCCGCCGCAGATCGGGCAATCGGGGCGCGGATTAATCCTGATCTTGCGGGTTTCGGCATAGAGCGCATCATAAATCAACATCTCGCCTTTTAGCGGCGCACCGGCTCCTGTTATTTCTTTCACCGCTTCAACCGCCATCATCGTGCCGATCACCCCGGGCAAGGGGCCAACCACACCAGCCTCGGCGCAACTGGGCGCCAGTCCGGCGGCGGGGGCCTCGGGGAACACGCATTGATAACAGGGCGCGCCTTCGGCGGGGTGATAGACGCTGATCTGCCCCTCCCACTGGGTGATCGCGCCGGCAATCAGCGGCAGGCCCAGCGCCACACAGGTGCGGTTCACCAGATAGCGGGTGTCGAAATTGTCGGTGCCGTCCAGTACCAGATCATAACCGGCAAACAGATCGACCGCGTTATCCTGATCCAGCCGCCGGTGATAGGGGCGCACCTCGACCTTCGGGTTCTGCGCCTTCATTGCCGCCTCGGCGGAAAACACCTTGGGCATACCGATATCGGCATCGCGATGGATCACTTGGCGTTGCAGGTTGGAATTGTCCACCGCATCGTCATCGACAATACCGATGGTCCCCACACCCGCCGCCGCCAGATACAGCAGCACCGGCGACCCCAGCCCGCCTGCCCCGATCACCAGCACATGGGCGTTTTTCAACTTCTTCTGCCCCGCCCCACCGATTTCGCGCAGCATGATGTGGCGGGCGTAACGGTCCAGTTCGACATTGGAAAATGTGGGCTTGGGTGTGGTTTCTGTCATCTCGGCAACTCTGTCTTGGGCTTTGGCGCGAAGCTGACGCAGAACGGCGCGATACGCAACCACTACGGCAAGGATTCCGCCCAAAATCAGCCAGGGCCGCACCGATCCACCTGTCGCCAGCCGTAACGGCACCCCTTCGGGCAACACCAGATGAACCGACATCACGGCCAGATATACCAGCCCGATCAAAAACCATCGCTTGGCAGGGGCCACCTTCATCACTGCGCCCAAACCCCATAGGCCCGCCATCAGCGCCAGAACAACGCCCACTAACCGCGCCCCGTTGACCCAAAGCCACCTTCGCCGCGCGCGGTTTCGCCCAGTTCCATGACTAGTTCAAACTGTGCCTGCACCACAGGGGCCACCACCATCTGCGCAATCCTGTCACCGTGGTTTACAGCAAAGGGCTGATCCCCCGCGTTCAGCAGGATTACCCCCAACGGCCCGCGATAATCGCTGTCAATCGTGCCCGGACTGTTGGGCAGTGTAATCCCGTGTTTCAACGCAAGCCCCGAGCGCGGCCTGATCTGCACCTCAAACCCTTGCGGTATTTCCAGCCGTAACCCCGTCGGCACCAGCGCGCGCACACCGGGTTTTATCACCAGTCCGCCACGCTCGCCCTCGGGGAAATTTGCCCGCAAATCCGCACCCGCCGCGCCTGCGGTTTCATAAGACGGCAAACCCAGCGCCTGATCCGCCCCCTCAAGCCATGCAAAGCTCACAGTTACCACACCATCATCCCCATCTTTGTTCTATAAATATCCTCGCGCGAAGCGCATGGAATCTCTTATCCCAACGCTTTAGCAATCGCCGCCGCCAGCCGCCCTGCCACCTGATCCTTGCCCATACGCGGCCAAACATCTGCCCCATCGTCCGAAATCACCACCACCGCGTTTTCATCCCCGCCCATGATGCCCGTTTCCGGCGACACATCATTGGCAACGATCCAGTCACAGCCCTTGCGTTTGCGTTTGGCACTGGCGTTTTCCACCACATCATCCGTTTCCGCCGCAAAGCCCACCACCAGCGCAGGCCGCCCCTTTTTCATCCGGCTGACCGTGGCCAGAATATCGGGGTTCTCGGCAAATTCCAGTTTCGGCAGGCTGCCCTTGCCGTCCTTCTTGATCTTGGAGCCGGACGCATTTTCCACCCGCCAATCCGCCACCGCCGCCGCAAACACCGCCGCATCCGCAGGCAAGGCCCCCTGCACCGCCTCCAGCATTTCGCGTGCCGTCTGCACCTCGATCACCCGCACCCCTTCGGGCCGCGCCACATCCGCTGGCCCCGTGACAAACGTCACATCCGCGCCTAGCGCCGCCAGCGCCCGCGCAATAGCTGTCCCTTGCGCCCCGCTAGAGCGGTTGGCGATGTAGCGCACCGGATCAATCGGTTCGTGCGTTGGTCCTGATGTCACCAACACATGCTTGCCTTTCATAGGCCCATCCGCAATCGCCGCCTGCACCGCCGCGACAATTTCCAGCGGTTCGGCCATGCGTCCGGGGCCGAATTCGCCACAGGCCATGTTGCCCTCGTTCGGGCCGACAAACAGCACGCCATCGCCTTTCAGGGTGTCGATGTTCCTTTGGGTCGCCGGATGCTCCCACATCCGCACATTCATCGCCGGCGCGATCAGCACCCGCTTGTCGGTGGCCATCAACAGGGTCGAGGCCAGATCATTCGCCAGCCCCGCCGCCATCTTGCCCATCAGATCGGCCGTGGCCGGGGCCACCACCACCAGATCGGCATCGCGGGACAATTCGATATGTCCCATCTCGGCCTCGTCGGTCAGATCGAACAGATCACGATACACCTTCTGCGCCGCCAGCGCCGAGGCGGACAGCGGCGTGACAAATTCCTCACCCGCCCGCGTCAGGACCGGCACCACAGTGGCCCCGCGTTCGCGCAACCGCCGGATCAGATCCAGAGATTTGAACGCAGCAATCCCACCGCCGATGATCAACAAAACGCGTTTTCCAGCAAGCATAGGCAACCCTTTCAAACAGTTATCCCCGTTGTAGGCCGCAAGGGCCGCAAACTCAACCAGCCGCTATTTGAACGCCAGACAGGGGTCTTCGCGGTCCACCGGTTTTGTCACCACACAGAAATCAAAGGGCTGCTTGGCTTCGGCCGGTTCTTCCACAAATCCAACCACCAAGACCTTCACCCCTTCCAGCATCGAGGGCACCCCCCAATCCTTGCGCGCATGGCCATTGCCGGTGATCAGCACTACAGGCCCGCCGGTGTCTTTTAGCGCCCGCATCACCGTGTCGGCAAAGGCGGCATCGCGGAACCGTTGCGCCTCGACCATTCCGCCCATCATTTCCAGCGGCATCGCCTCGCAATGATCGGCAAACTGTTCCTGCTTGCGCTGCTCCAACTGCCCGTCCGGCAAGGGCTGATCCAGCCCGTATCCCGCCCCGAACACCGCCGCCGCCCCTTCCTTGAACGCACGGCGCACCTGTTCACGTGACCGCGCAGCCCCATAAACCTGTGCATCCCCCAGCGCGGCAAATATCGGCCAGTAGATCACGAAATCGGGCCAGCCTGAAGCCTCCCACTCCAGCGCCGCCCCCAATGCCGTTTGATCTTTCAGCAATTCCGGCGTGATCTTCGCTGCCTGCTCTGGCGACAACATTTCAAACACCACGGCCTTGGGTTTAACCGCCCGCACCACGCGTGCCTGTCCTTCGTGGTGCAACGCATTGTCGTGCACCTCGCCCAGAATATAAACATCTGCCACCGGCAAGGTATCCAGCCCGCCCATTGGAATTTCTCCCGCCTGAGCGGAAACAGCGACCAGTGCAGCGATGGCAAAGATGAAACGTCTCATTCCCTTACTCTGCCGCTATTTCGTGGAAATGCCAATGGGACAAATCCGGCCACAACAAAAGGGCAGCGCCCGACCCTGGGTGGGCGCACCAAGGGGGAATTGATGCAAGCCGGTATAATAATCACCAGCATTTATGCCGACTGCTATGCTGCAAAAGCGCCCTCCCGTGGGGAGGGTCGGGCGCTGCCCGGGCAAGCCGGGCGGAACAATGCCTATCTCCCTCTGGCCATCCGCCCTGCCCCTTGCTAGTCATTGGCAACACCATAAGGACACCCCGCATGTTGCCCAAGCTGACCCTGATCATCGGCGCTGCCGCCTCCGGCAAATCCGCTTTTGCCGAAACGCTGGTCACCTGCACCATGCGCGCGCGAACCTATATCGCTACGGCTCAGGCCTTTGACGATGAAATGCGCGCGAAAATCGCTCGCCACAGGGACATGCGCGGAACTGGCTGGCAGACAATCGAAGCCCCGCTGGATATCCCCGCCGCGCTGCAACAGGTGCCCGCCGATCACGTGGTGCTGATCGACTGCGCCACGCTGTGGCTGTCCAATCACATGCTGGCCGAATCCGATCTGGAAGCAACTGAAACCGACCTGCTGAACGCCTTCGAAAACTGCCCCGCCCCTGTGGTGGTGGTCAGCAACGAAGTCGGCGCCGGTGTGGTGCCCGACAACACCCTGTCGCGTAAATTCCGCGAGGCCCAAGGCCGCCTGAACCAGACCCTTGCCGCGCAAGCCGGCCTTGTTGTCACCGTCATCGCAGGCCTGCCGATGGTGCTGAAAGGCACCCTGCCTGAGGCGCTGGAATGACAACCTGGTGGTGGGTGCGTCACGGACCAACGCATGAAAAATCCTTTGTCGGCTGGCGCGATGTGCCTGCCGATCTGTCCGACACCGCGCAAATCGCCCGCCTGAACACCCACCTGCCGGATGACGCGCTGCTGATATCGTCTGACCTGAGCCGCAGCATTACCACCGCCGATGCCATCGCGGGCAATCGCACCCGCCTGCCCCATGCCCCCGCTTTGCGCGAATTCAATTTCGGCGACTGGGACGGGCTGACCTTTGATCAGGTCACCGCGCGTGATCCTGCCCTAAGCCGCGCCTATTGGGAAACGCCGGGCGATGTGGTGCCGCCAAACGGGGAAAGCTGGAACATGGCCGCCAGCCGCGTCAGCCCCTTTGTCGATGACATGAGCCGTAAACATCAGGGCCACCACATCATCGCCGTGGCCCATTTTGGTGTGATCCTGACACAGGTGCAGCGGGCGCTGGGGGTTTCGGCCTATCAGGCGGTTTCGCACAAGATCGACAACCTGTCGGTCACCCGCCTGCAATGGGATGGGGATAAATGGCAGGCGGATGCGATCAATCACATCCCCTGACGCAAGCCGTAAAATTCTTGCAAAGAATATTATCAGGGATTTTTGAAAAACCCCAGCCCCGTCAATATCCGAAAAACAGCGTCCGCCAACGGTCCATCACGCCCATCGGTGTGCCATTGCCGCTGATCACGTCATAGAACAAATCCACCGCAAACATCGTCTGTTTCAGCGTGGTTCCATCCGGACTGTTGCAGGGAACCAGCGCAATCGCATCATAAATCGCCCGTGCATTACGCTGCATCAAAGGGTTCGGCCAGCGGGTGCTACGCAATTCATTCAATAACGCCACATCGCAACCACAGTTGTATTCCCCCTGCGCCGCCACGCAGTAATCATGCCGCATACAGGCCGCATCCAGCATATCCACCGGCGGCCCCGCGCGTGACATATCAACTGGATGGTTCGGCCCGCACCAGCGGCCATAAACCGGCGCATATATCTGCAAATTACTCTGTGCCGCAGCCCCGCCAACACTTGCCAAAACCAGCAAAGCCCCGATCAAAACCCGTTTCATAAATCCATTTCCCATGCCGTTCTTTACACCACCCGCGCGCGCTCTGGCAAATCCGTGCCATCAAATTTAGTGATGCCCCCGTCACAAATCGTAATTAGGCAAAGCCGCCACGCCACGCTAACCTTTCGCAATGACCTATGATCTTTACCTTGGCGACCGCTCATTTTCCAGCTGGTCGCTGCGTGGCTGGCAGATGTTCGAGAAATTCAACATCCCCTGCCGCACCCATATGGCCGGTCTGTATTCCGGCACCCTGAAACAGGATCTGGCCGAACTGGCACCGGCCCGCTATGTGCCCGCGATGCGCACGCCCGACGGCATTGCTGTTGGCGACACGCTGGCGATGGCCGAAACCCTGGCCGAGCGTCACCCCGATGCTGGCCTCTGGCCAACCGATCCCGCTGCCCGCGCCTTGGCGCGCTGGCTGGTGGCGGAAATGCACTCGGGCTTTATGGCTCTGCGCAACGAATGCCCGATGCAACTGCTGCACCAATATGACGGCTTTGCCGTATCGGATGCTGTGCAGGCAGACCTGAACCGGCTACAGGAAATCTGGTCACTGGCCCGTAGCCGCCACGGTGCGGATGGCCCGTGGCTGTTCGGGGCATATTCGCTGGCCGATGTCTTCTACGCCCCTGTTGCCGCCCGTATTACCGGATACGCCCTGCCGGTTGATGAAGCATCTGCCGCCTATGTCAACACCCACCTGCAAGACCCCGCCTTCCAGAAATGGCGTGCCGAAGGGCTAAAGGTCTCCTACGATCCCGTCCCTTATGCACTGGACCTGCCCACCCGCGACTGGCCGCAATCCTTAACCTGATTTCGGCCCCGTTTACCCTTTGTAAACCATTCCCGCGTTAACCATGACCCGATGGTTAATAGCGGGAGCGGTTAAATGGTATCACGCGCCTATACGGTGGCGTTTGAAGGGATCGAGGCCCGCATGGTCGAGGTGCAATGCGCCATTACCGCGGGTCTTCCCTCGTTTGCCATCGTTGGCCTGCCGGACAAAGCCGTTTCAGAGGCGCGTGAACGGGTTCGCGCGGCAATGACGGCGATGTCAATCGCACTTCCTTCCAAACGGATCACCATAAACCTGTCCCCGGCCGATGTGCTAAAGGTGGGGTCGCATTTCGATCTGCCAATCGCGCTGGCCCTGCTGGCCGCGCTGGAAATTATCCCCTCAGAGGACGTGGAAAACACCGTGGCCCTTGGGGAATTGTCGCTTGACGGATCGCTGATTCAGGTGATCGGCGCCCTGCCTGCCGCGATGGCCGCCGCCGAACACGACCGCGCGCTTTTGTGCCCCAAGGCCTGCGGGGCCGAGGCCGCGTGGGTCGGCGCAACCCAAGTGCTGGCAGCCAATTCACTGGCCGATGTGGTGCGCCATTTCACTGGCCAATCGCCGCTAACTCCCGCCATTGCAGGCGAAGTGCAACGTGAAAACCACAGCCGTGATATGCGCGATGTCAAAGGGCAAGAACGCGCCAAACGGGCGCTGGAAATTGCCGCCGCAGGGCGTCACCATGTGCTGATGACCGGCTCACCCGGTTCGGGCAAATCCATGCTCGCCGCCCGCCTGCCCGGTATCCTGCCACCGCTTAGTGCCGCCGAGGCGCTTGAAACCTCGATGATCCATTCCCTGTCCGGCCTGCTGGACGAGGGCGGCATTTCCCGCGAACGCCCATTCCGCGAACCCCACCATACCGCGTCTATGGCGGCTATTGTCGGCGGTGGGCGCGGGGCCAAACCGGGGGAAATATCGCTGGCGCACAACGGGGTTTTGTTTATGGACGAATTTCCCGAATATAACCGCGCCGTACTGGAAACCCTTCGCCAGCCGATCGAAACCGGCGAAGTGGTGGTGGCCCGCGCCAATGCGCATGTTCGCTACCCCTGCCGCTTTATGCTGGTCGCCGCCGCCAACCCCTGTAAATGCGGCTATCTGACCGACCCGACCCGCGCCTGCGCCCGCGTACCGATTTGCGGCGAGGAATATCTGGGCCGCATTTCCGGCCCGCTAATGGACCGTTTCGATCTGCGCATTGACGTGCCGCCAGTGGCGTTTTCCGATCTTGATCTGCCCGAAACCGGCGACAGTTCCGCCGATATGGCCGCGCGCATTGCAGGTGCTCGCGCCGTGCAAGAGGCCCGCTTTGAAGGACATGATGCCATGCGGGTAAACGCCGATGCCGAAGGCGCGATGCTGGAAGATATCGCCACCCCCGATGACGAGGGCCGCGCGCTATTATTGAAGGTGGCCGAACGGTTCGGCCTGTCCGCCCGTGGCTATCACCGTGTGCTGCGCGTGGCTCGCACCATCGCTGATCTGGAAGGCGCAACAGATGTGCGCAAACCGCATGTGGCCGAGGCTGTCAGCTTTCGCCTTAGCGCGACAAAGGAGGTTTGAACCGCGCCTTTATGAACTGCGCCACCTGCAACAGGGCCAGATCCGCATCGGGCAACCAACCGTGAAATATCTGCCAGACATGGGGCAAATCGGACCAGATATAGGTTTCCACTTCCACCCCCTGCTCCTCAAGCACCGCAGCCATACAGCATGTGTCATCCCGTAAAATTTCGCTATCTGATGCCTGCAACAGCACCGGCGGGCAGTCGGGAAAATCCGCGAACAAGGGCGAGGCCCGCGGGTCCGCCGGATCAGCCCCTTGCAGATACATATCACGCAATTCGTCAATGCGCTCGACCGGAAGCATCACCTCGGTTTTTGCATTGGAACGCAGGGACTCACCGCTCAACGTCAAATCTGTCCATGGCGACAAGGCAAACGCACAACGCGGCGCAATCCCGCGCTTGCACAGCTCCGACAACAACACCAGAGCCGCGCCGCCACCGGCGCTGTCGCCACCGATGATAATGTTCTCCGGCGTATATCCGCGTTCCAGCAGCGCCATATATCCCGCCAGAACATCGTCAACCGCCGCCGGAAATGGATGTTCCGGCGCAAGACGATAGTCAATCAGACAGGCCTGTATCCCACTTAGCCGCGACAGGGCCGCCAGCGTGTTTTTGTGGGTTTCGGGGCTGCCGACAATATAGCCGCCGCCGTGAATATAATAGATCACCTTTTCGCGCGACTTCACGCCCGAGGACACCCACAATGCGGGTCGGTTCGCCAGTGTATCTTCCAGAAACAGGCTCAGCGGCGGGGTGTGAAACCCCAGCCGCGCCATGCGGTGAAAACTGCGTCTTGCGTCAGGGATTTCCTGCACGCGCGCCAGATGCCGTTTGGCAACCAGCCTTGATCCTACATTGATCAACCATTTACGAATTGTCACAAATTACGCCTTTCTACGTTCGATCGCCTGCCAGATTTTCTCGGCGATATTGGTGCCATCAAACCGCTCCAGCTCCTGTATACCAGTGGGCGAGGTTACATTGATTTCGGTCAGATAATCGCCGATCACATCAATGCCGACAAATATCTGCCCCTTTTCCCGCAGTAAAGGGCCAATGGCCTCGCAGATCTCCTGATCACGCGCGGTCAAACCAATCTTTTCCGGTCGCCCCCCGACATGCATGTTGGAGCGGGTTTCGCCCTTGGCCGGAACGCGGTTGATTGCGCCAACGGCTTCGCCATCCACCAGAATAATCCGTTTATCACCGTTAGACACATCGGGCAGGAATTTCTGCGCAATCAGCGGCTCGCGGTTGATGCCCATGAACAATTCATGCAGCGAGGTCAGATTGCGGTCATTCACATCCAGCCGGAACACACCGGCCCCGCCGTTGCCGTAAAGCGGTTTCAGAATGATATCACCGTGTTTGTGTTTGAATTCTTTCAGCGTTTCCAGATCACGGGCGATCATGGTTGGCGGGGTCAGATCGGGGAATTGCAGCACCAGAAGCTTTTCAGGATAATTACGCACCCAGAACGGATCATTCACCACCAGCGTTTCGGGGTGGATCATATCCAGCAGATGCGTGGTGGTGATATACCCCATGTCAAATGGTGGGTCCTGCCGCAGCCAGACCACATCCCAATCCGCCAGATCGATATCCTGCTCGTCCCCCAGCGTGAAATGATTGCCCTTTTCACGCCGTACCGTCAGCGGCCAGCCCCGCGCCATGATCCGACCTTCGCGGTAGGACAACTTGTCCGGTGTATAATAAAACAGCTCGTGACCGCGTGCCTGTGCTTCTTCTGCAATGCGGAATGTGCTGTCGGCATCAATATCAATCGGCGCAATCGGATCCATCTGGATCGCTACTTTCAACGGCATGTCTGTCCCCTTGTCTCTGCCCCTTCTACATGGCCCAAGGCAGCGCGGGGTTCAATGGGTTAGCCGCCTAGCAATGCCCGAAAGCGTTTTCGATCACCTGAATTTGTCCCGATGAATCCATCAGGGCCACATCAAACCGCACATCCGTATCCTGCCCATTGGGTTCGCCTGCCAGATATTCCGATGCGGTTGCATAAATCCGCTGCATCTGGCGGCGCGAGACCCGTTCGGCGGCGCTTGCAAAATCGCGGCTTTTCTTGACCTCGATGAAAATCAGCCCGTCCCCGTCCCGCGCTATCAGGTCAATTTCCCCGCCAGACCCGCGCCAGCGCCGTCCGGCAATCGCATGTCCGGCCCGCGCATAGTGGGTTTCAACAACCCCTTCCGCCGCCAGCCCCGCATGATAGGATACCGCTCCGCTCATTCTTCCTTCTCCATCCCGAGGGCCGCCTGGTACACCTTGCGTCGCGGCAGGCCCAATGCCTCGGACACCGCCGTTGCAGCGTCTTTCAGACGCATGGTTTTCAACGCATCACGCAAAGCATCCTCCATCGACTGGTCCGATACCTGAACGCCACGCGCCCGATCAACCAGAACCACAATTTCACCTTTCACCGAACGCTCTGCAAAAGCATCAGCCAATTCTGCCAATGTGCCGCGCGACACCTCTTCAAACCGTTTGGTCAGTTCCCGACAGATCGCTGCCTGCCGTTCCCCGCCCAATACCTGCACCAAATCCCCTAACATTCCATGAATCCTTTTTGGCGATTCATAAAATACTAGCGTCCCCGGCACATCCGCGTATTCCTCGATAAATTTGCGCCGCGCCCCTTTGGCGTTTGGTGGAAAGCCTGCAAAGAAGAACC
>WFNH01000074.1 GCA_015488685.1 Marinosulfonomonas sp. | reverse complement strand
CGGATCCGGTCGCGGACAATACCGTCCATCGCGCCAATCTGCACGGTTCCGTCCAGATAGGTGCGGCCGGTTTCGATATATCCCACCACTTCGGGCGCGGGGCCGGAAATATCGGCCATCATGCCGTTCACCAGCAACGCGCCTGCGCGGCCCTTTTCAATCGCCAGCCGCGTGTGCTGGCGCAAATGCCGGTGTTCACCGTGCATCGGGATCACCATTTCGGGGTTCACAATGTCATGCATCCGCAGCAGGTCGGGCCGGTTGGCGTGACCGGAAACGTGGTAGCGACCGGCGCTGTCGTCCACAATATCCACACCCATTTCGGAATAGGCGTTCATAATGCGGATCACGCCGCGTTCATTGCCGGGAATGGTTTTGGATGAAAACAGGAACATATCCCCGTCCTTCATCGTCATCCCCAGATATTTCCCGCGCGAAAGCTGGGCCGAGGCCGCACGGCGTTCGCCCTGAGACCCCGTGACAATCAGCATCAATTTGCTACGCGGCAGATCGCGGGCTTCTTCAACCGGAATAGTTGCCGGAAATTTGCCAATGATCCCCGTGGCTTCGCCCGCCGCCACCATCCGCTGCATGGCACGGCCCAGCAGGCAGACATCGCGCCCCGCCGCCTGCCCTGCTTCGGCCAGAGTCTTCAACCGCGCGATGTTTGACGCAAAGGTGGTGGCCACAACCATCCCCTTGGCCCCGGCCACCAGTTTGGTGATCTCGGGCTTCACGCTGGCCTCGGAGCGGCCTTCTTTCGGGGAAAATACGTTTGTGGAATCACAAACCAGCGCCTTGACCCCGCCCTTGGACACTTCGCGCCACAGCGCTTCGTCGAATGGCTCGCCCAGCACCGGTGTTTCGTCCAGCTTGAAGTCGCCCGTATGGATCACCCGCCCCGCGGGGCTGTCGATCACAAGGCCCGAACTTTCGGGGATCGAGTGGGATATCGGCAGGAAAGACACCTTGAACGGCCCCGCCTTTACGGTTTCGGGATAGGGGGAAACGGTGGTTACCTCGTCCGGCGAATTCCCTGCGTCCTCCATCTTGCGGCGTGCGTGATGGGCGGTAAAGGCGCGCGCATAGACCGGCGCGCCCAGACGGCGCCATAGATAGCCCAACCCGCCAACATGGTCTTCGTGGGCATGGGTGATGAAAATCGCATCCAGCCGGTTTTTGTTCGCCTCAAGCCAGGCAATATCTGGCACGATCAGGTTCACACCAGGACTGCTTTCCATATCAGGGAAAGTCACGCCGATATCGACAAGGATCAGGCGTTCCTTGCCCGGTTTGCCATAGCCGTAGACATAGGCGTTCATGCCAATTTCACCCGCCCCGCCAAGGGGCAGGTAGATCAGCCGATCAGATTTCGTCATATATTTCCCTGCTCTTTGTTATAGGCGTGGATCACCACCAGACCATACATGGTCAAATCGTCCTCGATCGTGTCAAACAGCGTTTCTGCCTGCGCGAAAAGGGGGGCGAGTCCACCGGTGCCGATGATTTTCATCGGTTTGCCATATTCGTCCCGCACCCTTTGGGTCAACCCCTGAATCAACCCGACATAGCCCCAGAAGATCCCCGACTGGATACATTCCACCGTATTGGTGCCAATCACCTTGTCCGGTTGCGATATATCCACATGCGGCAAAGCAGCGGCGCCCTGATGCAAGGCTTCCAGCGACAGGTTGACACCGGGGGCAATCACCCCGCCAACATAGGCGCCGTCACTGTCCACCACATCGATATTGGTGGCCGTGCCGAAATCCACCACCATTACATCGCCACCGTGCCGGTCAAAGGCACCTGCAGCATTGGCCAGCCGGTCCGGCCCCACAGCTGTGCCGGTGTCCACGCGCGGGGCGTTTTGCAACAGGCATTCGGATTTGCCCACCACCAACGGACGACAGCCAAAGAAACGGTCCGCAAAAACACGCAAGTTCCAGACCACCCGTGGCACGGTCGAGGAAATCACCACATCGGTGATCGGTGCATCGATACCGTAATGGTTAATCAACGTGGAATACCATGTGAAATAGGCATCCGCCGTGCGCGCATGATGGGTAGACGTGCGCAGGGTGCAGAGGAATTTTTCCCCGTCCCATAGGGAAAACACCGTATTGGTATTGCCGCAGTCGATTGCCAAAAGCATATGGCGCTTCCTTTTGTTACCGCGCAATTTGGTCCCGAAACCGGCTCTTGCCTGTGGGATTGCGCCTAGAAATGAACCTCGCCCGCAGGGATCGCCTGTTGGCCTTGATTTGTCCTTAGTATAAGTGCGCCACTGTCGTCCACCGTTTCGAACGTGCCGGTCTGCTCTGTCGTGCCCATGCGCGCTGTGATCACCTGCCCCAGACGCGCCGCGCGGTCCAGCCATGCGGTGCGGATCGGGGCAAAACCGTAGGCGTTGAACTGTGCCTCGTATCGGGCAAAGGCGGGGGCAAGGGCGTTCAGGAAATCCTCGGGGGTGACATCTGCACCGGTTTCCGACAGCAGGCTGACAGGGGGCACGGCGCGCTCCTCGACCTGTGCCTTATCCGGGGCGTTTAACAGGTTCACGCCAATGCCGATGGACAGCGCGCCGGTACCATTGCTTTCCAGCAATATCCCCGCCAGCTTGCCGCCATTCAGCAGCACGTCGTTTGGCCATTTCAGCGCCAGCCCCGTGGCCCGCCCCGTCACCGCAACAATCGCATCATACAGTGCCAGTGACGCAATGAAGGATCGCAGCGCCGCGCGATCCGGCCCACCATCGGGGCGCATCACCAATGTTGCTGCAAAATTCCCGACCGGATCGACCCACGCCCGCCCGCGACGTGCGCGCCCTGCGGTTTGGCAAAGCGCCAAAATCCATGTCGGCCCCGCCAATGACGGGGCCTGACGCGTTGCCTCGGAAAGGGTGCTGTCGACCTCGGGCAGAATGATCCGCCCGTAACCGACAGGCCAGTCGTTATTTGACAAGAGCCTCGGCCGCCATGGCCGCGTAACCGTCAACGCCGAACATGTTCACCAGACCCAGCAGCATGATAGCGGCAGACGCCATCAGGAACACCCATTGGGTCGGGGCCATCGTGCCATCCAGCGTTTCTTCTTCATTTTCGCCGAAATACATGTAGTAGACGATCCGCAGATAATAGAATGCACCGATTACCGATGCGATTGCCCCTGCAGTTGCCAGCCATGTCATATTGGCATCCACTGCGGCCTTCAGCACATAGAATTTACCGAAGAATCCCAGCAAAGGCGGAACACCGGCAAGGCTGAACATCAGCAACAGAAGGGCCAGCGCCCTTAACGGTTCGTGTTTGGAATACTGCTTCAGCGCCGAAATATCGGTTACCGGAACACCGTCTTTTTCCATCGACATGATAAAGGCGAAGGTGCCGATGTTCATCGTCACATAGATCACCATGTAAACCAGCATCGCCTGAACGCCGAGGGCAGTGCCCGCCGCCAGCCCCATCAGGGCGAACCCCATGTGGGTGATCGACGAATATGCCATCAGGCGTTTGATATTTCTCTGACCAATCGCGGCGATTGAGCCGACGAACATCGAGGCCACAGCCAGCAGCGCGATGATCTGGCTCCAGTCTGCTACGGCCATGCCAAAGGCGTCATGCACCACGCGGGCAAACAGCCCCATCGCGGCCATTTTCGGTGCGGTTGCAAAGAAGGCGGTGACAGGCGTGGGCGACCCTTCATAGACATCGGGTGCCCACATGTGGAACGGCACGGCGGACACTTTGAACGCCAGCCCCATGATTACGAATGTCAGACCGAACAGCAGTCCCAGCGGAATGTGCCCTTCGGCGGAAACGATGATGTCCGAAAATACCGTGCTTCCGGCGAACCCGTAAACCAGTGATGCGCCATAGAGCAGGATACCTGACGACAAGGCGCCCAGCACAAAATACTTCAGGCCCGCTTCTGTCGATTTCAGACTATCACGATTCAAGGCAGCAACGACATATAGCGCCAGCGATTGCAGCTCCAACCCCATATACAACGCCATCAGGTCGCCAGCCGAAACCATCATCATCATGCCAACAGCCGACAGGGCCACCAGAATGGGATACTCAAACCGTAGCAATCCGCGACGGTACATGAAATCCGCGCTCATCAGCAGAACGGCGGCGGCAGACAGCAGGATCGTGACCTTGGCAAACCGCGCAAAGCTGTCGTCGACAAAGGCCCCGTTGAATGCTGTGTGCGTGCCCGCAGGCGACATGGCAATCCAGATGCCAATTGCAGCCAGAACCGCAGATGTGGCCCAAAGGATCGGCCCTGCGACCTTGTCTTTCTTGGTGTAAACCCCGAACAGCAGGGCGGCCATGGCAAACAAGGCCAGGACGATTTCAGGCAGAACAATGGAAATATCGGTGTTCAGCATTTCGCCACCCCTAATGTGATACCAGTGCCGCGGCCGTATCGACCGGGATCACTGCGTGATAGTTGTTAACAAGCGCCTCGACCGAGGGGCCGATGATGTCCAGCACCAGCGTGGGATAAATCCCCAGCAGCAGTGTCATGAACACCAGCGGTGCAAAGATCAGCTTTTCGCGGGTGTCCATATCGGTGATCGACTTCAGGCTTTCCTTGATCAGGTCCCCGAAGGCCACCCGGCGATACAGCCATAGCGCATAGGAGGCCGACAGGATCACGCCGGTAGTGGCAAACGCCGCCGCCCATGTGTTCACCTGGAAGGTGCCCATCAGCGTCAGGAATTCCCCGACAAACCCGGATGTGCCCGGCAGGCCGACATTGGCCATGGTAAAGAACATGAAGACCAGTGCGTATTTGGGCATCCGGTTTACCAGACCACCGTAAGCGTCGATATCGCGGGTGTGCATCCGGTCATAGATCACGCCAACACACAGGAACAGCGCGCCGGCAACAAAGCCGTGGCTGACCATCTGGAAGATGGCCCCGTCAACACCTTGCTGGTTCATCGCGAATGTCCCCATCGTCACATAGCCCATATGGGCAACCGACGAATAGGCGATCAGCTTTTTCATGTCTTCCTGCACCATCGCCACAAGCGAGGTATAGATAATCGCGATCACCGACAGCCACATAATCAGCGGCGTGAAAATATCGGACGCTACAGGGAACATCGGCAGACTGAATCGCAAGAACCCGTAACCGCCCATCTTCAGCAACACCGAAGCCAGCACAACCGAGCCAGCCGTAGGGGCCTGAACGTGCGCGTCAGGCAGCCATGTATGAAACGGCCACATCGGCATTTTCACCGCAAAACTGGCAAAGAACGCCAGCCACAGCAGGGTTTGCAACCCGCCGACAATCTGGAACCCGAAAATTGCCATCGTGTCCGAGGTAAACGTGTGTTTCAGCAGCATCGGAATATCCGTGGTGCCCGCATCACGATACATTGCAACCATTGCCACCAGCATCAACACTGATCCAAGGAAAGTATAAAGGAAGAACTTGAACGCCGCATAAATCCGGTTTGCCCCGCCCCAGATACCGATGATCAGGAACATCGGGATCAGACCTGCCTCGAAGAACAGATAGAACAGCACCAGATCCAGCGCCATGAACACGCCCAGCATCAGGGTTTCCAGCAACAGGAACGCGATCATGTATTCCTTGACGCGCACCTCGACCTTCCAGCAGGCCGCAATGGTGATCGGCATCAGGAATGTGGTCAGCATCACGAACAGCACCGAAATCCCGTCCACGCCCATTTTGTATTTCAGACCAAGGATCCAGTCCTTTTCCTCAACGAATTGAAAGCCCGTGTCGGACGGGTCAAACCCGGTCAGAATAAAGATCGACAGGATGAAGGTGGCCGACGTTGCCAGCAGCGCCAGCCATTTTGCGTTCTTTTGCGCCGCAGCATCGTTGCCGCGCAGGAACACCGCCAGTATCAGCGCCGCAAGGGCGGGGATAAAGGTGACAATAGACAGCAGGTTTTCCATTATTCTGCCCCCCCGCCGATCGCCATCCAGCTGATCAAAATCACCATTCCGATCACCATAGACAGCGCATAAGTAAAGACATAACCGCTTTGTGCGCGGCCCGCGAGGCGGGTAAAGAACGGAATAATCCGCATTGCCACCCCGTTGATGCTGCCATCAATCACGCCCATATCACCCTTCTTCCACAGGAACCGGCCAATCGCGAACGCAGGGCGCACGATCAGCACATCGTAAATTTCATCAAAATACCATTTGTTCAGCAGGAACCGGTACAACACCGGCTGCACCTCGGCCAAACGACGGGGCGCGGCGGGGTTCACGATGTAGAAATACCACGCCAGCACAAACCCCAGAACCATCGCAATAAACGGCGAAACCTTGACCCATGCAGGCGACTGGTGCGCCTTTTCGATCACTTCGTTTTCCGGTCCCATAAAGATCGCCCCTTTGGGCGCAATACCGGCCATTGCTTCGTGGCTTGTCGTATCTTCCGACGCACCCTCGGCTGTTGCTTCGACCTGATGTTGCTCGATCCCAAAGAACGTCAGCATTTTCTCGTGATTGCCAAAGAAGCTGTTATACCAGACCATCCCCGAGAACGCCGCACCCAGTGCCAGCACACCCAGCGGCACCAGCATGGTCATCGGGCTTTCGTGGGCGTGTTCATGGGCATGGGCATCACCGCGCGCCTTGCCCCAGAAGGTCATGAACATCAGGCGCCAGCTGTAGAAACTGGTAAAGGCCGCCGCGATCACCAGCATCCAGAAGGCAAAGTTGCCAACGCCGGTCTGTGCCCCGAACGAGGATTCGATGATTGCATCCTTGGACAGGAAGCCGGCAAAGCCAATCGGCACACCGAACAAATCACCACTGAACGGAATACCCACACCGGTGATTGCCAGCGTGCCAATCAGCATCGCATAGAAGGTCAGCGGGATTTTCTTGCGCAGGTTACCATAGTTGCGCATGTCCTGTTCGTGGTGCATCGCGGTGATCACAGACCCGGCCCCAAGGAACAACATCGCTTTGAAAAATGCGTGTGTCAGCAGGTGGAACATGGCCACGCCATAAGCACCAACACCAGCCGCCACAAACATATAGCCCAACTGCGACATGGTCGAATAGGCGATCACGCGTTTGATATCGTTTTGCACCAGACCGATCGTGGCCGCAGCAAAGGCCGTGGCCGCGCCGATCACCACGATAAAGGCGGTGGCTTGCGGTGCGTATTCCATCAGCGGCGACATACGGCAGACAAGGAAAACACCGGCGGTAACCATGGTCGCTGCGTGGATCAGGGCCGACACGGGTGTCGGGCCTTCCATCGCGTCGGGCAACCAAGTGTGCAGGAACAATTGCGCCGATTTCCCCATCGCGCCGATGAACAGCAGAACGGCCAGCAGGTTGGCGGCGTTCCAGTCAGCCCACAGGAAATGCAGGTTGGTTTCGGCCAGCGCAGGGGCGGCAGCGAATACATCGTCCATCTTGATGCTGTCAGTTAGATAGAACAGACCAAAGATGCCCAGGGCAAAACCAAAGTCACCCACACGGTTGACCACAAAGGCCTTGATCGCGGCGGCATTCGCGCTGGGTTTCTTGTAGTAAAAACCAATCAGCAGGTAGGACGCAACGCCCACGCCTTCCCAGCCAAAGAACATCTGCACCAGATTGTCGGCGGTCACCAGCGCCAGCATGGCAAAGGTAAAGAACGACAGATACGCGAAGAAGCGCGCCTTATAGTTCTGGCCCTCGTCCCACTGCGGGTCGTCCTCCATATAACCCATGCTATAAAGGTGAACCAGACTGGACACCGTGGTGACCACAATCAGCATGATCGCGGTCAGCCGGTCCAGCCGGATACCCCAATCAGTGCTTAACGTGCCGCTTTCGATATAGCGCAGGATCTGGATGTGCTGGGTTTCCCCATCAAACGTCAGAAACACCACCCAAGACAGCAGCGCCGACAGGAACAACAGCCCCGTGGTCAGCACCTGCGCGCCTTTTTCACCGATGATCCGCCAACCGAAACCGGCGATTAACGCGCCGATCAGGGGGGCAAAAAGTATTGTTTGCAGCATCGTATTTACCCCTTCATCACGTTGATGTCTTCAACATCAATCGTGCCGCGGTTGCGGAAGAAAACAACAAGGATCGCCAGACCGATCGCCGCCTCGGCGGCAGCAACGGTCAGCACGAATATGGTGAACACTTGGCCGACCAGATCGCCACTAAAGGCAGAAAAGGCGACAAGGTTTATATTGACCGCAAGCAGCATCAGTTCGATCGACATCAAAATGATGATCACGTTCTTGCGGTTCAGGAAAATCCCGAAAATCCCGATCACGAAAAGCGCGGCCCCAACGGCCAGATAGTTTTCAATTCCGATCATGTTCACAACCCCTGCCCCGGTTTCACGTCAATCACTTCCATCGCCTTTGCCGGATCGCGGTGCATCTGCTCCATTACGTTCTGGCGTTTGATGTTCACACGATGGCGCAGTGTCAGCACAATCGCCCCGATCATGGCCACCAGCAGGATCAGGCCCGCGGTTTGGAAGAGATAGATATATTTTTCATAGACCAGCTGACCCAAGGCCGCCGTGTTCGTCACCTCGGCCATATCGGGCGCAATCGCGGCGCGCACGGCCTCGGCGTTGTTGGACACCTGCCATGTGCCAAAGGCCAGCGACAGTTCCAGCAACAAAACCACCCCGATCAACAGCGCAATCGGCACATATTTGGCCATCTGCCCGCGCAGTTCGGCAAAGTCCACGTCGATCATCATCACCACGAACATGAACAAAACTGCCACAGCGCCAACGTAAACAATGACCAGCAGCATCGCCACGAATTCGGCCCCCAGCAGCACAAACAGCCCTGCCGATGACAGGAACGCCAAAATCAGCCACAGCACCGAATGCACAGGGTTTTTCGAGACGACCGTAAACAGCCCCCCGATCACCGCACTAATGGCGAAGATGTAAAATGCGAAATCGGCTACACCCATTTCTATGTCCCTTCGTTCACGGGGTCGTTGCCCCAGCTTGCCTTAGCGATAAGGCGCGTCCAGTTCCAGATTGCGGGCAATTTCGGCTTCCCAGCGGTCGCCGTTGTCCAGCAGTTTTGCTTTGTCGTAAAACAGTTCTTCGCGTGTCTCGGTGGCGAATTCGAAATTCGGCCCCTCGACGATTGCATCCACCGGGCAAGCCTCTTGGCAGAAGCCGCAGTAGATGCATTTGGTCATATCTATGTCATAGCGCGTGGTGCGGCGGCTGCCATCATCACGCGGCTCGGCATCAATGGTGATCGCCTGTGCCGGGCAGATCGCTTCGCACAGTTTACAGGCGATGCAGCGTTCCTCGCCGCTTGGGTAGCGACGCAATGCGTGTTCCCCGCGAAAACGCGGGCTAAGCGGCCCCTTTTCATGCGGATAGTTCAGCGTTGCCTTGGGGGCAAAGAAATACTTGAAGCCCAGTTGGAACCCTTTGATGTAATCAAACAGCAGGAAGTATTTGGTTGCGCGAACGTAATCAAATGCCATCGGCTCAGCCTCCTATCGCCCAGCGGGCATATGCTCCGCCGAAGGCGCCAAAATGTGCAAGGAAAGATACAATCACCACCCAGGCCAGCGACAGCGGCAGGAACACTTTCCAGCCAATGCGCATCAGTTGGTCGTAGCGATAGCGCGGGGTGATCGCCTTGACCATCGCGAAGATGAAGAAGAAGAACACCATTTTGCCAAACATCCACAGCACGCCATCAGGCAGCCCCGGGATGGGCGACAGCCAGCCGCCAAAGAACAGCACCGAAATCAGGCCGCACATCATAAAGATGGCGATGTATTCGCCGGCCATATACAGCAGATAAACGGTTGCCGAATATTCCACCATGAAACCTGCAACCAGTTCGGATTCCGCTTCGGGCAGATCGAACGGCGGGCGGTTGGTTTCCGCCAGCGAACTGATGAAGAACAGGAATACCATCGGGAAATGCGGCAACCAGTACCAGCTGAAGAAGCCGTAATTGCCGTCCTGCGCGCGCACAATGTCGCTAAAGTTCAAGCTGCCGGTCGAGATGATCACACCGATCAGGATCAACCCGATCGACACCTCGTAGGAAATCATCTGCGCCGCCGAGCGCATCGCGCCAAGGAACGGGTATTTCGAATTGGATGCCCAACCGCCGATAATCACGCCGTATACTTCAAGCCCGCCAATCGCGAACACATACAGCACCGCAACGTTCATATCGGCCAAAACCCAGCCGTCATTGAACGGCAGCACCGCCCAAGTCAGCATCGACATCACAAAGGCGACCATCGGCGCAAGGAAGAACAGCGGCTTGTCGGCACCGGCGGGCACCACCACTTCTTTCACCACATATTTCAGCGCATCGGCCACCGATTGCAACAGGCCATAGGCCCCCACAATGTTCGGCCCTTTGCGCATCTGCACAGCGGCCCAGATTTTACGATCGCCCCAGACAAGAAACAGCAGCGAAATCATCACAAAAGCAATGATCGCAAGCACTTGTGCGAAGATTAGTACGAATATCCCCAGCGGGGTTGCTAAAAATTCAGCCATTGGTCCTCACACCCTTGGTATCCCGTTTTCGACGCATCCGGCCACCGCGGCCTTGGCATCAATTGTCTTTAGTCCCAGCGGCTTGTCCGCCGAGATGGTATAAATAGCATCCCCGCGCCACTGGCCATTCTTTTCGTCGATATTTGTGCGCAAATGGCGCAAATATCTGTAGCCGCGGATCAGCGTATATTCCGCCGCCGCACATTCTGCATAGGCCGCCACATCCGCCCGATCCCGTGCACCGCGCATGGTGACGAACATATTGACCAGATCATCATCCAGCAGGCGTGTTTGCACGCCCAGATATTCCGGTTCGAACACGGCCGGATCAACGGGCTCCGCAGGCGCACAGGCTGCCACCCCACCCAAAAGGGCAAGGGCAATCGGGGCCTTATGAACCGCCTGCTGCATCATCACTCTGCTGCCACCTTTGTTGTGCCGCGTGCCTTGGCCAGTGCCGACAGTTCGCCCATTAGTTTGCTGGCCCGTGCAATCGGGTTGGTCAGATAGAAATCATTGATCGCGTTCAGGAAACTGGCGTTCTTGGCCGGATCGCGCAACGGTACGGGTTTCCATTCGTTTTCAGGAACCACATCGATTTGCGCCATATGCGGCACCTCGGCAACAATCGCCTGACGCAGTTGCGCCAGCGTGTCATAAGGCAGTGCGTTGCCCAATTCCGCCGACAATGCCCGCAGGATGGCCCAGTTTTCCTTGGCCTGCCCCGGCGCAAACCCTGCGCGGTTGGCCATCTGCGGCCGCCCTTCGGTATTCACGAACACGCCGCTTTCTTCGGTATAGGCCGCAGCAGGCAGGATCACATCCGCCCGATGCGCACCACGGTCACCGTGGCTGCCCTGATAGATCACAAAGGCACCTTTGGCGATTTCAACTTCGTCCGCGCCCAGATTGTAAACCACATCGGCCCTATCCAGTGCGGCCGTCATGCCGCCTTCGGTCACAGCATCCACATCCAGCGCCCCCACGCGGGCGGCGGCGGTGTGCAGCACCATCAGTTTGCTATCCGTGGCCTCGGCCAGTTTCATCGCCTGGGAAAGAACCGCTTCGCCATCGGCCTCGCGCAGCGCGCCCATGCCGACGATCACAACAGAGGGTACTTTCAGCACCTCGTTGAATTTCTTGTCCATGGTCACCATCAGATCGGCGCGGCCATCACCCATGTGGAAATAATCATAGGTCAGGTCCACCGGCTGCCCAATCAGACCAATCTGCGCCCCGCGTGCCCACGCTTTGCGGATGCGCGCGTTCAGAACCGGAGCCTCATTGCGCGGATCACAACCGATCAGCTGGATCATCTGCGCGTTATCAATATCCTCGATGGTGGCGGTGCCGACATATGCCGATCGGTTGCCCGCAGGCAGTTTCGCCCCGTCAACGCGGCATTCGACGTTACCGCCCTGCCCCTCGATCAACTGTTTCAGGGCAAAGGCTGCTTCGACAGGAACCAGATCGCCAACCAGACCAGCAACCTTGGCGTCTTTCATGGCTTTGGCAGCAGCGGCCAGCGCCTCGCCCCATGTTGCGGGCTTCAGTTTGCCGGCGACACGCACATATGGTTGGTCCAGACGTTGCGACCGCAGACCATCCCAGACAAAACGGGTTTTGTCGGAGATCCATTCCTCGTTCACGCCATCATGGTTGCGCGGCAAGATGCGTTTGACTTCGCGCCCTTTGGTATCGACCCGAATATTGGAGCCAAGCGCGTCCATCACGTCGATGGTCTCGGTCTTGGTCAATTCCCACGGACGGGCAGTGAACGCATAGGGCTTATTAGTCAGCGCGCCGACAGGGCACAGGTCAATGATGTTGCCTTGCAGGTTGCTGTTCAGGGTTTCGTCCAGATAGGCGGTGATTTCGGCGTCTTCGCCCCGGCCGATCTGGCCCATTACGGTGATGCCGGCAACTTCGGTGGTGAAACGCACGCAACGGGTGCAGGAAATACAGCGGGTCATTTCGGTGGCGACCAACGGGCCAAGGTCCAGATTATCAACCGCGCGTTTGGGTTCCTTGTAACGGCTGGCGGAAACGCCATAAGCCATCGCCTGATCCTGCAAATCGCATTCGCCGCCCTGATCGCAAATCGGGCAATCCAGCGGGTGGTTGATCAGCATGAATTCCATCACGCCTTCGCGGGCCTTTTTCACCATCGGCGAATTGGTTTTCACAACCGGCGGCTGTCCTTCCGGCCCGGGGCGCAGATCGCGCACCTGCATGGCGCAAGAGGCCGCAGGTTTGGGCGGCCCCCCGACGACTTCGACCAGACACATGCGGCAGTTCCCCGCGATGGACAGGCGTTCGTGATAACAAAAACGCGGGATTTCCACGCCTGCTTGTTCACATGCCTGAATAAGGGTCATTGCCCCGTCAACTTCGACCTCATTGTCGTCGATGATGATTTTGCGCAGGTCGGTCATGGTGTTATCTTGCCCTCAACATCTGGCCAATAAGGCTCTTTTTGGCGATTTCTTCACGGCCCACGGTGCAATAGCTTTCGGGATCACCTGCAACAGCGCCATGCGCTTTCAGGTAATCCGCCGCCATGCCTTTGACGCGGGCTTTCTCTTTCGGGTCTTTCAAAAAGGCCCGAACCTCGGGTTCGGTATAGCCTTTGCTGATCGCGTAGGATTTCAGCGCGTTCAGCTTGCTCCAGGCCACAAACATCCGTGCCGATATGCTGGGGCAGGTTTTACGGATATTATCCGCCGCCACGCCGGCCATCAGCGAATAATTGATATGGTTTTCCTTTGGCAAAGGCGTTTTGGCCAAGGCCATGCCCGTTGTCAGGGTGAAAACAGTCAAAGCGGTTACAAGTGTTGATTTTACATAAGTCATAGGTCGTCTCCTTTTGATAAAAAGGAGATGGGAACGCCACCTGTTGTTATGCAATAACACTGCTTCATCTATTCAGCCGCCACAGCGGAAACCCGCCCTGTTTTCTTATACTTAATGCGATCTTCGATCTCGCCACGGAAATGGCGCACCAGCCCTTGAATGGGCCAGGCTGCCGCATCGCCAAGGGCGCAAATCGTGTGCCCTTCGACCTGTTTGGTCACGCTTAGCAGCATGTCGATTTCCTCGATTTCCGCATCGCCCGTCACCAGACGGTCCATCACGCGCATCATCCAGCCGGTACCTTCACGGCACGGAGTGCATTGCCCGCAGCTTTCATGTTTGTAGAATTTGCTTAACCGCCAGATTGCTTTGATAATGTCGGTGCTTTCGTCCATCACGATCACAGCCGCCGTGCCCAGCCCCGAACGTTGTTCGCGCAGCCAGTCGAAATCCATGATACATTCGTCGGCCACATCACGCGGCAGCAACGGCACGGATGAGCCACCCGGAATAACCGCTTTCAGATTGTCCCAGCCACCGCGAACACCGCCGCAATGACGCTCCAGCAATTCGCGCAAGGGTATCGACATTTCTTCTTCGACCACACAGGGGTTCACCACATGGCCGGAAATCCCGAACAGCTTGGTGCCCGCGTTGTTCGGGCGCCCCATGCTGGAAAACCAGCTTGCCCCGCGCCGCATGATGGTCGGGATCACAGCGATGGATTCAACGTTGTTCACTGTGGTCGGGCAGCCATACAGACCCGCGCCCGCCGGGAACGGTGGCTTCATGCGCGGCATGCCTTTTTTGCCCTCAAGGCTTTCCAGCATAGCGGTTTCTTCGCCGCAGATGTAGGCACCGGCACCATGCGCCAGATAGAGGTCAAAATCCCAACCGGATTTCGCGGCATTCTTGCCCAGCAGTCCGGCGTCATAGGCTTCGTCGATTGCCGCCTGAAGCGCCTCGCGCTCGCGGATGAATTCGCCGCGGATATAAATATAGGCCGCATGTGCCCCCATCGCGAAAGACGCTATCAACGCCCCCTCAACCAAAGTGTGCGGATCGTGGCGCATGATTTCGCGGTCTTTGCAGGTGCCCGGCTCGGATTCATCGGCGTTGATCACCAGATAAGCGGGCCGACCATCGCTTTCCTTGGGCATGAAGGACCATTTCAGGCCGGTCGGGAAACCCGCCCCACCACGTCCGCGCAGGCCGGATGATTTGGCCTCTTCCACGATCCAGTCGCGGCCCTTTTTGATGATGGCAGCGGTGCCATCCCAATGGCCACGCTTTTTCGCGCCCGCAAGGCTGCGGTCATGCATCCCGTATAGATTGGTAAAGATCCGATCCTGATCCTTAAGCATGGGCCTTATCCTCTGTTATCGCGGCGCGTGCGCCAGATTTGATATGTTACGATCATTGTCCACAAGAACGCGGCCAGCGCGGCCAGATCAAATAGGAAGGCAAACTTCGGGTCCAACCCGATCTGCCCGCCAATCCACTGAGCCCCCATCCACAGCACCACGACAACCGCGATAACCACGGCCACCATACGCGATTTGCGCGCCAGTGCTTGTTCCTGATCGGGGCTTAGTGTCATTTCCTTACTCTCTCTCGTTTACTTCTTGTTCTTGGCGTAGACACCGCCCTTTTCCACTTTCTTGGAAAATTCGGTCTTTCCGCCCTTGGCAAGAACTTTGGCCTGCTTCACCCATTCATCCCGCGAAACACGGCCCTTGAAGCCCTCAAGGTTATCGTCAACCCACTGGACTTCTTTTGCGCGCCAGCCAGCGACCTGATCAAAATGGAACACACCCATTTTGTTCAGCATTTTCTCCAGCTTGGGGCCAACACCCTTGATCTGCTTCAGGTCATCCGCCCCACCGGCGCGGGGTTTCTTCAGCAATTCGGGCTTGCCGTCTTTGGCCACAGGTTTGCGGGCCACTTTGGTTGTGGTTTTAGTTGCCGTCTTTTTAGCTGCGGGTTTTGCGGCTGCCTTCGCAGCTTTTGGCTTGGCTGCTGCTTTGGGTTTTGCTGCTTTCGGCTTGGGTGCAACCGATGGTGCAGTAATCTCGTCAACCGCCGGTTTAGGCGCTGGTTCAGAACTTGTCTCGGAAACCACCTTGGACACCGACACAGGCTTTGCAGCGGCAACCGGCTTGGCTTCTTCCGGCGCTTTTTCCGGGATACCATAAGGCATTGCCAGATCACCGGGATTGATATTCTCGATTTCGGCCACGGCAACCGGATCTGCGGCAACTTCGAACACCTCGGGTTCAGGGCGGGCCCGGGTTTCCGCCCCGCCAACGCAAAACAGCCGTTGGAGCAGAAATCCAAACAGCCCAAGAACCACCAGCGCAGCAATAAGCGCCACAACAGTACCGGAATTGAACCGGCCAGACATAATCAGATAGGTTGCAAACCCCAGTAACGCCGCCACGATCCAGCTCATCACCGGACAGGTAAATAGACCGCCTTCTTTTTCTTCACTCATATCATTCATCCCTTTTTATCCCTGTTGCAAAAATACACACAGAACCGCAGGCGATGCTGCCACATGGGCGCTCGCTTCTTGTTGCTATGTTCTGTTCGTCACTCATACCTGTGTAATCCCTTTGATCCGACGCTATCAGTAAACGCCGCCCTTCTTCACTTTCTTCGAAAACTCTGTGGTGCCGCCCTTGGCCAGAACCTTGGCCTGCTTGACCCATTCGTCACGCGAAACGCGGCCCTTGAACCCCTCAAGGTTGTCATCGACCCATTGCACTTCTTTCGCACGCCAGCTTGCAACCTGATCAAAATGGAACACACCCATGGTGTTCAACATCTTTTCCAGTTTCGGACCAACGCCCTTGATCTGCTTCAGGTCATCCGCCCCACCGGCGCGGGCCTTTTTCAGCAATTCCGGTTTGCCGTCAGCCGCCACGGGCTTGCGGGCGACTTTGGTCGTGGTTTTGGTGCCGCGTGGCTTGCTCGCCGGTTTTGCAGCGGGTTTGGCTTTTGGTTTTGCGGCGGACTTGGCGGCCGCTTTCGGCTTGGTTGCCGGTTTTGCCGCAGCCTTGCCGGGTTTTCCCAACCACGGTGTCAGCAAAGGCACCTCGGTGCCGTCGATCCGTTTGACCGTATCGCCAATATCCACCGCGCGTTGCACGGATGCGTTATACTGTGTCTTGCCGCTGTCATATTCGGTCAATGACGTCAGCCCGCCCAGCGGTTCCGCAGCATAGCGTCCGTTTTGCGGGCCGGGCACGGGCACTTTGCCCTCGGCCAACTCGTCCAGAATTTCGGCAAAACGTTCGCCGGTCAGATCCTCGTAGTAATCTTTGCCGATCTGCGCCATGGGCGCGTTGGTGCAGGCGCCCAGACATTCGACCTCTTCCCAACTGAATTTACCGTCTGCGGACAGTTCATGCGGGTTGGGGGCGATTTTCTCGCGGCAAATGCCGATCAGATCCTCGGCACCGCAAATCATGCAGGACGTGGTGCCGCAAACCTGAATATGCGCAACCGAGCCAACCGGCTGTAGCTGGAACATGAAATAGAACGATGCCACCTCGTAGGCACGAATGTGGGCCATACCCAACATATCCGCGACATGCTCCAATGCGGGGCGGGTCAGCCAGCCTTCTTGTTCCTGCGCGCGCCATAGCAGCGCAATGATGGCGCTGGCCTGACGACCTTCGGGATATTTCGTGATCTGCGCCTCGGCCCATGCCTGATTGGCTGGGGTAAAGGCAAAATCGTCCGGTTGCGTATGGTGCAGGCGTCGCAGCATTACAGGCATCCCTCGTTTATCAGTTTCAGGCTGTCGCTTTCCCGGATCACTTCTCCGGTTTCTTTCAGCTCAAGCACAATCGCGGTCAGTTTCTCTTCTGAAAAACCGGTTTGTTTTTCGACAACCGCCGCCGCTTCTTCCGAATTCACATAACATCCGGTTGAAATCATCGCAGCGATAAATTTGTCTTTCTGTTTTTGCGTTACATGGCTTTCGTCAGCCGGCGCACAACCGGCTGTGAAAGCCATACCACACAGGGCAACGGCCTTTGTCGCAAAGGATATGTTGCCGGTCTGGATCATTTGCTAACGTCCGCAAAAGGAACGCATGTGACCGTTGGTTTGTTTGCGGTCATTGCAGCATCATCACGATCCGCTACGGCTGCAAAGTATTTATCCGACAGGTCAAAGTGGCAAAACTCGATATCGCTTTCACCCTCGATCATCACGATATTTTGCGAAACATTCACATAGGCTTCGGAATTGTCGATGAACTGATACAATTCCGCCGTGCCGTTGGCTTCTGCACCTGTATCAGAAACATTGAACTCGGTGATCGACGCGCAAACCACTTCTGGCTGTGTTGCTTCGATCCCCGCAGCATCTCCTGCCCCGTATGCTTTGAAAAATTCGGGGGTCAAACCAAAACGACAGGCTTTGATGTCATTTTCACCTTCAATCACCACCACATTGTCGCGCACATTGAAATACCCGTCCGAATTGTCGATCAGGTTATACAGCCCTTTGGCGGGGCTTTGCACATTCTGCGCCACGGCCGGCATTGCGACCAAAGCGGCTACAACAACAGTTGTCAGTTTTATATATTTATTCATCTGTCAATTTCTCCAAATACAACGTCCATACTACCGATAATTGCCGCGACATCGGCCAACTGGTGGCCGGTCGCAACGAAATCCATTGCTTGCAAGTGCAAATACCCCGGCGCGCGTATCTTGGCGCGGTAAGGTTTGTTGCTGCCATCCGATACCAGAAACACACCAAATTCACCCTTGGGAGCCTCGATTGCGGCGTAAACCTCGCCTGCGGGAACGTGGAAACCCTCGGTATACAGTTTGAAGTGGTGGATCAACGCTTCCATGCTGGTTTTCATCTCGCCGCGTTTTGGCGGCGTCAGCTTGCCGCGCGCCAGCACATCGCCCGGCTCGTTGCGCAGTTTTTCGCAGGCCTGACGGATGATCTTGATGCTTTCGCGCATTTCCTGCATCCGCACCAGATAGCGGTCATAACAATCGCCATTCTTGCCCACCGGAATGTCGAATTCGAATTCATCATAGCATTCATAGGGCTGGGCGCGGCGCAAATCCCATGCAAGGCCGGAACCCCGCACCATTACACCGGAAAAACTCCAGTCCTGAATGTCCTGCTCGTTTACAACACCGATATCCACATTGCGCTGCTTGAACACACGGTTTTCGGTCAGCAATCCGTCCAGATCTTCCATGAACTGCGGGAATTCATTTACCGCCCAGTCGTCGATATCCTCGATCAGTTTTGGCGGCAGGTCCTGATGCACACCACCGGGGCGGAAATAGGCCGCATGCAGGCGCGCGCCACAGGCGCGTTCATAAAACACCATCAGGATTTCGCGCTGTTCAAACCCCCAGACCGGCGGCGTCAGCGCGCCAACGTCCATCGCCTGTGTGGTCACGTTCAACAGATGGTTCAGAATACGGCCGATTTCGGAATACAGCACGCGGATCAACTGTGCGCGGCGCGGAACCTCGACACCGGTCAGCTTTTCAATCGCCAGACACCAGGCGTGTTCCTGATTCATCGGCGCAACGTAATCCAGCCGGTCGAAATAGGGCAGCGATTGCAGGTAGGTGCGGCTTTCCATCAGCTTCTCGGTGCCGCGATGCAGCAGGCCGATATGCGGGTCAGCGCGTTCTACAATCTCGCCGTCCAGTTCCAGAACCATCCGCAACACACCGTGGGCAGCAGGGTGCTGCGGGCCAAAGTTGATGTTGAAATTGCGGATTTTCTGTTCGCCCTGACGGGCATCAACCGATCCGTCGTCAAATTTGGAGCCGTCCATAATCCTAGACCCTCGCCATATTGTCCTGCCAGCGGGCAGGAAGTGTCTGAAAGCGCTTTTCAACCGCATGGTATTGCGGCGCAAGCAGTTTTTGCAGGCCGGAGCGTCGCGCAGCATCCAGCTTGATCGGCACACCTTGGTGTATTCTTTTGTCCAATGCCGCCTTGTGATTGCTTAGCCCCAAAAAGGCGCACAGCTCGCGGATGCTGTCATCCGTAAACAGGTTTTCGTAGAACATCACTTTGCGGCGCCCCTCGGGCACGGCTGTTTCCAGCGCCGATAACCCGTGGGCGTAATCCGAACGCTCATACGCGGGGCTGGATTTGCCATCCAGTATCCGGTCAGCCTCGGCCTGCGCAAGGGCGCGCATCGCTTTGGGGTCTTTGGATTTGCGCCGCGCATTCATGCGGATATTGGACCACAGCCGATCCAGCGGGTCGCGCAGCAGATAGACAAACCGCGTATTGGCCACCACACCGGCCATCTGTTTCAAACGGGCAACCGGCATCATCGAATATTCCGGCGTGATGTCCGCTGTCAACTTGGCGCCATTGGCTTCATCCATCATATAAGCCGCATAGGCCGCCGGATCATCGCGGTGCTCGCGCAGAACCTTCAACCAGTGGCGCGTCTTGTTCAGACGCTTTTGGATCATCGGCTTGCGATCTTCGGGGGCTGTTTCCAGACTATCCTTCAGATCCGCGATCAACACGCGAACCATTTTTATCTGACCCTCGAAGTGCTCATTCTCCAGCATATAGAAATAACGCAGCTCCTTATACGGCGGCATGGCGCACTCGGGGTGCCCCTCAAGGTAGTTGAACAGCCAACTTGTGCCGGCCTTCACTGCCCCGATACCATACATAAGAACCGCCTCGCCCATCATCAGCCCTTGGCCTCGTCGGTTTTTTCGTCACCGGGCAGGATGTATTGCGCACCTTCCCACGGGGACATGAAATCAAACTGCCGGTATTCCTGAACCAGTGTGACCGGCTCGTAAACCACGCGCTTTTCCACTTCGTCATAGCGCACTTCGACATAACCGGTGGTCGGGAAATCCTTGCGCAGCGGATGGCCACGGAACCCGTAATCGGTCAGGATACGGCGCAGATCGGGATGGCCGGAAAACAGAATGCCGAACATGTCGAACACTTCGCGTTCAAACCAGCCCGCGGATTTATGCACATCGGTGATCGACGGCACGCTTTCCTCTTCGCGGATGGCGCATTTCAGGCGAATGCGGTGGTTCTGGTACATCGACAGGAAATGGTAAACCACGTCGAACCGCTTGACCCGTTCGGGGTAATCCACCGCTGTGATATCAATCAGCGATGAAAACCGGCAGGTGCGATCAACCTTCAGAAACTCGACAAAGCCAGCCAGGCCCGTCGGGGCGATCTCGACCGTCAACTCGCCGTTGGTCACGCAATAGGACAGCACATCATCCGGCCGTTTGGCCTGAATATGGGCGCCCAGTTCATTCAATGCGTCTGACATATCCACCCCTACCTGACCAAAGTGCCCGTGCGGCGGATCCGGCGCTGCAACTGCAACACACCGTAAACCAGCGCCTCGGCCGTCGGAGGACAGCCCGGAACGTAAATATCGACCGGCACAATCCGGTCACAGCCCCGCACCACGGAATAGCTGTAGTGATAATACCCGCCGCCATTGGCGCAGCTGCCCATCGAAATCACATAACGCGGCTCGGGCATCTGGTCGTAAACCTTGCGCAGCGCCGGCGCCATTTTGTTGGTCAGCGTGCCGGCCACGATCATCACATCCGACTGGCGCGGGGAGGCCCGCGGCGCAAAGCCATAGCGTTCAATATCATAACGCGGCATAGCCGTGTGCATCATCTCGACCGCACAGCAGGCCAGACCGAACGTCATCCAGTGCAAGGATCCCGTGCGCGCCCAGTTGATGATGTCATCCGTGGTGGTCAGCAGAAAACCCTTGTCCTGCAAGGCATCATTCATCGCGCGAACTGACACATCCTTGTCGGCCCCTGCGGTGTTGGCTCCAGACATCACTCCCATTCCAGCGCCCCTTTCTTCCACTCATAGGCGAAGCCGATGGTCAGCACCGCCAAAAACACCATCATCGACCAGAAACTGACATCCGTCATACCCTTGAACGTCACCGCCCATGGAAACAGAAACGCGATTTCCAGATCGAAAATAATGAACAGAATGGCGACCAGATAAAAGCGCACATCGAATTTCATTCGCGCATCGTCAAACGCGTTAAATCCGCACTCATAGGCGCTCAGCTTTTCAGGATCGGGATTCGTTGGCCCCAGAATGACAGCGGCAAGGATCAACACCGCCCCCAATGCTGTTGCCATGCCCAGAAAAACAAGGACGGGGAGGTATTCTCTTAGCAGGTCTTCCACGTGTGGCTCCTTAACGCGCTCGTATTACGCATGTTGTTGCTCTTTGGTGGTTTACTCCTGCCTTATGTGCGGGTCAACAGAACCCGTGCCCTCAAATGCAGGATATTTTGGCCCTTGGTGCATTTTGTATGCAATTGTGTGCTGATCTAGATCAAGCTTTGCCCATACGGCCCCAAAACACCCGAATCCCCGCTTCTCTTTTGCGCAAATATCCTCGGGGGGAATTGCCGTCAGGCAAGGGGGGCCGACAGCCCCCATCCCCGAGCGTCAGCGAGATATAGAGCGTTGCGCAGCAACTCCGCTTAACAAGCCTACCCCTCAACCACCCAGGCCGCCTTGCGCTTCTCGAAAAACGCCGCGATCCCATCGTGCGCTTCCTCCCCGTCCCAACGGGCGACCAGCGCATCTATGGTCTTGCCCACCACCTCGTCATCAATCCGCGGCCCCAACTCCCGCGCCATCTGTTTGGCCGCTGCCACAGCCCCCGGCGCGCAGGCCAGATAGGGCAGCACTTCGGCCTCGACCGCGGCATCCAGTTCACTCGGCGCAACCACCTTGGCAATCACCCCCAGCGTCACAGCTTCGTCCGCATCGAACAGGCGCGACGACATGAACACGCGCCGCGCATTGGCCTCGCCCATCCGCGCCACGACATAGGGGCCGATGGTGGCCGGAATCAGCCCAAGCCTTGTCTCGGTCAACCCGAACCGCGCGCCCTCAACCCCGATTGCCACATCGCAAACACAGGCCATGCCCACACCGCCGCCATAGGCCTGCCCGTTCAGCCGTCCGATCACAGGCTTTGGCATGGTGTTGAGCGCCTGCAACATCGCCGCCAACTCCCGCGCACCCTCGGCCCGCTCGGCGGGGGTGGCTTTCATCATCGCCCCCATCCATGCCAGATCGCCACCGGCACAAAAACTGCGCCCCTCACCGGTCAAAACCACAACCCGCACGGCCGGATCATCACCCAGTTGCGCGGCAACATCCGTCAACTCGGCAATCATCTGCGCCGACAATACATTGTGTTTCTCGGGCCGGTTCAGCGTCAGCACAGCCACCCCGCGCGCGTCGGTCTCTACCTTGATCGTTTCAAACATTGCCTATCCCTGTCGCATCTGCCGCGCCATCGCGGCGGCCTCTTGCAGCGTTTCGCTGCACAATCCGGTTTCATACCCCAGTGCCGTCACATGTTCCTGCACCGCTTCGGTCGCCACGTTCCCTTCGGCACCCAGCGCAAACGGACAGCCGCCCAATCCGCCAATCGCCGCATCAAACACCCGCAGGCCCAGTGCCAGCGCCGCGTCGATATTGGCAATTGCATGCCCGTCGGTATTGTGGAAATGCCCCGCCAGCCGGTGCGCAGGCACCTCTTTCAGAACCGCCAAAAGCATCCGCGCCACCGAGTCTGGCGTGCCTTTGCCCAGCGTATCGCCCAGCGAAATCTCGTAACAACCCGCCGCAAACAGATCCGCCGCCACCTTGGCCACCGCCTCGGGTGCGACCGGCCCGTCATAGGGGCAATCGGTGACGCAGGACACATATCCGCGCACTGGAATATCCGCGTGACGTGCAGCCTTCAGGATCGGCGTGAAGCGCTCGAAACTCTCGGCAATCGAACAATTGATGTTCTTTTGACTGAACCCTTCCGAGGCCGACGCGAAAATGGCGATCTCGTCCACACCGGCTGCCACGGCAGCTTCATATCCCTTCATATTGGGTGTCAGCGCTGTATAAGCCACACCATCGGCCTTGATGATCCCCTGCAACACCTCGGCCCCGTCCGCCATCTGCGGCACGGCCTTGGGGGATACGAAACTGGTCACCTCGATATGCCGAAACCCCGCCCCGGACAGTTTATCGACCAGCGCGATCTTCTCGGCTGCCGGAATGGCGCGTGTCTCGTTCTGAAGACCGTCGCGCGGCCCCACCTCGAATATCTCGACGAAATTTCCGGCCATCTCTTACCCCTCCTCAGGTGGTGCATAAAACGCGTCTCTGTAAATCACCGTATCACCATCACGCGCCTTGGCCAGCGCAAAAGCATCGCGTGCGACCAATCGCTGATAATATCCGTCCAGCGCGGGCAACAAATCCCCCAGCACGAAATGCCGCGCGATCATCACGCCATAGCCGACATTCACATCCACAGCCGAAAACCCGCTGCCCAACAAGTATTCCTGCCCCTGCACCGCACGGTCCACCACCTCCAGCGCTTTCTCCAACCGCTTGGCCTCCAGCCGCATCACGGTCGGGGACCGCATCAATGGATCACGCAGGGCAATATGATGTTGCGTCAGGTTCGCCAGATGCTGGCCGATGGTTTCGGCAAAATGCAACCACTGCAACCAGTCCGCCCGCTCCGCATCCCCTACAGCACGGCCCAACCCGCACTCGGGCCGCGTTTCCACCAGATATTCGGTGATTGCGCCTGACTCAAACAACACCCGCCCTTCAATTTCCAGCGCCGGAACCCGCGCGGCTGGCGACAGTGCCTTGAACTCCGGCCCGCGCATGGATTTGTCAAAGAAATTCCACTGCCGAACCTCGAACTCCAACCCCATTTCCTGCAACAGCCAAAGGGTGCGAAAACTACGCGCCTGCGCCACATGATGCAAAGTAATCATCGCCTATCCTTCTTCTTTTCATAAATACCTGCGCCGCAGGCAGACCCGAGGCCCCTTCACGGGGCCGAGACATAAAGCGGCCCGCAAGGGCCTCCATTAATCGGCTTCTTGCAACCGGATCAGCGCCGCTCCGGCCTCGACCTGATCGCCCTCACTCACCAACACCTCGGCCACCACACCATCGCGCACAGCCAATAGCGCATGTTCCATCTTCATCGCTTCCAGAATGGCCAACCGGTCGCCCTCGGCCACCGCCTGTCCCGCTTTGGCAAAAACCCCTTTCAGCAATCCGGGCATCGGCGCTTCAATCAGATTGCCATCCCCTGCATGGCTTGTATCCGCATCCAGCGGGTCAACAATATCAAAATGGAACCCGTGCCCCGCGAATACACTGACCGACGCCCCCAAAGACACCACATGCGCCGCAACGGTTTTGCCATCCACCAGCCAGTGAACCCCGCGCACAACCTCATGCGCCGCGCCATCCACTACTACGTTAAACCGCCCACTGCCCAGCGCCGAGACCTTCACCTCGTGCGCGACATCACCGGCCACCAGCCGCACTGTCTGCTCCAGTGGCGCCCACAGGGTAAACCCCGTTTCACCCAGCACATCCCCATGCAGCCCCATCGCGCCCAAAGCCGCCAGCGCCACAACAGTCTCGCTTGCCACAGGCTCCACCACCAGCGTTTCAATATCCCGCGCGATCAGACCGGTATCGACATCCCCTGCGGCAAACCCTTCATGCAAAGCCAAAGCCCGCAGAAACGCCAGATTGGTCACCGATCCGGCCACTTCGGTCAGCGAAAGCACCCGCGCCAGCTTGCCCAGCGCCTCGGCCCGTGTATCCCCGTGCACTGTCAGCTTCGCGATCATCGGATCGTAAAACGGCGAAATCTCATCGCCCGCACGCACACCGCTATCCACCCGCGCTTCTTCGGGGAATTCCAGATGGGTCAATGTGCCTGTGGCGGGCAAAAACCCCGCCGGCACATCCTCGGCATAGAGCCGCGCCTCGAACGCATGGCCGTATATCTGCAATTCATCCTGTGAACGCGGCAAGCTTTCGCCGGAAGCCACCCGTAACTGCCACTCCACCAGATCCTTGCCGGTAATGGATTCCGTCACCGGATGCTCCACCTGCAACCGCGTGTTCATCTCCATGAACCAGAAACCATCCGTGCGCAAACCACCCGCGCCATCAACGATGAATTCCACCGTCCCCGCACCGGAATATCCGATCGCTTCGGCTGCCTTCACCGCCGCCGTGCCCATTGCTGCGCGCACCTCCTCGGTCATCCCCGGCGCCGGGGCCTCCTCGATCACCTTCTGGTGACGCCGCTGCAAGGAACAATCGCGCTCGAACAAATGCACGGCGCTCTGACCATCGCCAAACACCTGCACTTCGATATGGCGCGGCTTCTGGATGTATTTCTCGATCAGCACATGATCATTGCCAAAGGCCCCTTTGGCCTCGGCCTTGGCCGCCGCCAGCGCGTCCGCGAAATCCGCCGCGTCCCCGACCAGACGCATCCCCTTGCCGCCGCCACCGGCCACGGCCTTGATCAGCACCGGATAGCCGATCTTGCCCGCCTCATCCGCCAACAGCGCCGGATCCTGATCCGCCCCGTGGTAACCTGGCACCACCGGCACACCGGCCTTTTCCATCAGCACCTTGGCGTTATCCTTTAACCCCATCGCGCGGATCGCTTCAGAAGATGGCCCGATAAACACCAGCCCCGCTGCCTCGACCGCATCCACAAAATCGGGGTTTTCCGACAAAAAACCATACCCCGGATGGATCGCCTGCGCGCCCGTTTCCAGCGCCGCCGCAATAATCACATCCCCGCGCAAATAGCTGTCGGCCGGGGCCGAGCCACCGATATGCACCGCCTCATCCGCCATCGCCACATGTTTGGCCTGCGCATCGGCATCCGAATAAACCGCCACCGTCGCCACACCCATCCAGCTGGCTGTCTCCATCACCCGACAAGCAATCTCGCCCCGGTTCGCGATCAGTATTTTAGTGAACATCTATTCCTCCAACCGTGACACGGCACCGCGCAACATCGCCTCGGCCTCCGTCACCATGTTTTCAATTATTTCTGCCGCCGGTTCGCGCCCGTGGATCAGCCCCGTCACCTCGCCGACAAAGGCATTGGCCACCTCGACGTCCCCGACATCCCAAGCCGCCGACCACCGTGCCGCCTCGGTTTTTGCCACCTGCAACAACCCGCCCAGATCTCCGTGCCACCGGTCCGTAAACGCATTTTTCAACACCCGCGCCGTATACCGCGCGGGCCAGTTCAGTTCCCGCGCCACATCCATTACCGTCGAACGGATCGTATCATCCCCCGTTGCCGCAATCGCGGCTTTGACCATATTCGGATGCGCCAGGCTCTCGGCGCTGGCCCACAAGCGCGAGCCAACCAGAACGCCGTCCGCCCCCAACATTAGGCTGGCCGTCAAACCGCGCCCGTCCGCAATGCCGCCTGCAGCCACCAACAGCACATCCGGCGCATTGCCCGCCAGCCAGTCAGCTACTTCAGGCACCAACGTCATCGTCGCGCGTTTCTCGCCATGCCCCCCCGCCTCGGCCCCTTGCGCCACAATTGCATCGGCCCCGACATCCGCCGCATGCTGTGCATCGCGCAACGTCTGCACCTGACAAATCAATGGCACCCCTGCCGCCGCAATCTCGCTCGCAAACCTCGCCGGATCGCCAAACGACAAGAACAGCGCCGCAGGTTCCCGCTCCAGAACCCGCGTCAACAGGTCAGGATTTTCTGCCAGCTTCCAAGTAATAAACCCGCATCCAACCCGCCCCCCGCCAGCATCCTTGAACGCCTGCATTGTCCAACCGGTGTCGCCATAGGCTCCGCCAATAAACCCCAATCCACCAGCCGAAGTCACAGCCGCAGCCAGCACCCCTCCCGAGGCAAGCGCCATCGGTGCCGACAGGATCGGGTGGGTCAGATTATAACGCTGGGTTAATCGTGTCCGGATCATCTTTGTTCCTCAAATATCCCCGCCGGAGGCATCCGGCCCCTGACAAACAGCCACACGCCCGAAAATCACATCCGGAACACCCCGAACTTCGTCTCCTCTATCGGCGCATTCAACGCGGCCCGCAGGGACAGCCACAACACATCCCGCGTCTTGCGCGGGTCGATCACCCCGTCATCCCACAAACGTGCGGACGCATAGAGCGGATGTGCTTGCTCCTCGAACATATCAATCGTCGGCTGCTTGAATGCGGCCTCTTCCTCGGGCGACCATTGCCCGCCGTTCCGTTCAATCGCATCGCGTTTCACAGTCGCCAGAACCCCCGCCGCCTGCTCTCCACCCATCACCGAAATCCGCGAATTGGGCCATGACCACATTAACCGCGGCTGATACGCCCGTCCGGCCATGCCGTAGTTCCCTGCGCCGAAACTGCCGCCAATCACCATCGTCACCTTGGGCACATTGGTGGTTGCCACGGCTGTTACCAGCTTGGCCCCGTGGCGCGCGATGCCCTCGTTTTCGTATTTGCGACCCACCATGAAACCGGTGATGTTTTGCAGGAAAATCAGCGGGATATTCCGCTGGCTGCACAGCTCGACAAAATGCGCACCCTTCTGTGCGGCCTCACTAAACAGCACCCCGTTGTTGGCAATGATCCCGACAGGACAGCCCTTAAGATGCGCAAACCCCGTCACCAGCGTTTCACCAAACCGTGCCTTGAATTCATCAAACCGGCTGCCATCCACCACCCGCGCGATTACCTCGCGAATGTCATAAGGCGTGCGCAAATCCGCTGGCACCACCCCCAACAGTTCCTCGGGATCATAGGCAGGCGCCTCGGGCGCAATCATCCGTAGGGCGGGGTTCACCCCGCCGCCCCCGTTCAGGTTCCGCACCGCTTCCCGTGCCAGCGCCAGCGCGTGTGTATCATCTTCGGCCAGATAATCCGCCACACCGGACAGGCGGGTATGCACGTCCCCGCCGCCCAGATCCTCGGCCGTCACCACTTCGCCTGTTGCCGCCTTGACCAGCGGTGGCCCCGCCAGAAAGATCGTGCCTTGCTCCTTAACGATAATCGACACATCCGACATCGCCGGCACATAGGCCCCGCCCGCGGTGCAAGACCCCATCACCACGGCGATCTGGGCAATGCCCTTGGCAGACATCTGCGCCTGATTATAGAAAATCCGCCCGAAATGGTCGCGATCGGGGAATACTTCGTCCTGATTGGGCAGGTTGGCCCCGCCGCTATCGACCAGATAGACACAGGGCAGATTGCACTCCTCGGCAATCTCTTGCGCACGCAGGTGCTTTTTCACGGTCATCGGATAATAGGTGCCACCCTTGACGGTGGCGTCATTGCAAACCACCATCACATCGCGGCCATGCACCTGCCCGACACCTGCGATCACACCGGCACAAGGGGCCGCACCACCATACATGCCATGCGCCGCCGTGGCGCCGATTTCCAGAAAAGGGCTGCCCGCATCCAGCAGGTTCGCCACCCGTTCGCGCGGCAACATCTTGCCCCGCGACAAATGCCGGTCTCGCGACCGTTCACCACCGCCCGCTGCGGCCAAAGCCGCCGCCTCGCTGATCACCGCCAAGGCCGCAAGATGCCCCTTGCGGTTGGTCTGGAAAGTTTCGGAGGACGGCAAAGCCGTGCTGTTCAGTTTCGACATATTCCAGCTCTCTTTCCTGTAATATTCATTCCCAAAACCACCGGCTGACACCCTGTCATTCCCGCACCCACTCCCTAATAATTCCGCACCAGATCGCGCAAAAGAAGCGTTTGCAGGCCGGTCATTTCCAGCCGGCACCAATCGCGCCGCTCTTCAAAGGCCTCGTCCCCGCCTTCTTTGGCACCGATGTAATCACAACGCGCATTGCGGTAATCCAGCCATTCACGCTGCATCTTTTGCAGCATTGGCCCGAACACCTCCTGCGCACCCTCTTCGGTATCGGCAATCTGATCTTTTACCTGCATTTGTGCGAAACTGCCGTTCATCCGGTCTTCCCACCCGACCAACTCTGCCTGAATACACCCGAGTGTTCCCAGTCGGGAGTAACCGCCATCGGTTTCCTCCATGCACCGGCTTGCCGAATTGCCCAGGCACGCCAAAGGGTCCGTATCACCCGACATTTCCGACAGACAACTTTCGCTGGCTTGCATCGAAAAGACCAACTCTTGTGCGGCAACTGCCCCCGCCCCAGTCCACAGGGCCAGCAACGCGGGTGCTGCATATTTCAAACCGTTCCGTCTCAATTCTCGCCCTCCCGCATCTGCTTCAACTCGATCGTGCGTTCGGCTGTCATCTGCAACATACACCCCGTTCCGGTCAGCTGCCGGATAGACCCGGCCCCCGGCAGCGCATATTCCAGATCACAGGCGGCATCCCGATAGACCAGCCATGCCCGCTGCGCTTTTTTCAATGCATTGGCGCGGTTGGCAAATTCGGGAAATAATTCGGCCTCGTCCATATCCTGCACCTTGAAGTAGGTCATTGTCTGGCGATATTCATTGTTCAGAAACCCGTCCCAGACCTCGGTCTCGGACGAGGTGCAAGTCGCCATGCCATAGGTAGTTTCACCCTGATCCTCTTTGGCCATGCAGTTGCCCGACATCGCACCGATACAGTCCTTCAGCGCGGCGGTATCTGCGGCTTGCGCATAGCATTGGGTCAGCAAGGGGCCATAGCGTTTGACTATGCTTTCCTCTGCCCAAAGGGGGGTTGCAAGAATACTCATTACTAATACAGTTCGTTTCACTTTATCGCTCCTCTCGCGTTTTCCGGCCCAAACGTTCGCATTTCAACAACACGGCTAACAATCAATCTGAGACGGCAAATTTGAATGTATCCGCCACGCGCTGTTCCATTGGAATATTCGCTTGTAACCGCATGGCAATATGACCCTATGTAATCATTCCAACTCACTTCGGCACGCATAAAATCATTAAAGGTATTATCGTAAGTCAAAGGGAACCTTAGCTTTTCTTTTCTGGCCCAAGCAAGGTTTTGCACAATCTCTTGCTCTAATAACGCCTCCGCATATTGCACTAATATATCTGTACAATAGCGAGGGGTTCCCCAGTCTGCAATCGCACGCCCTGCCTTAAAATCACTGACACACTGATTACGGATACCAACAACGCAAACAGAGGCCGACACCTCGTTTTGTTGAAAACATTTGTCCATTTTAGTGATCATGGACTTCCACTCTTGTCGGAATTCTGGATCGGCATTGGAGATCGTCGCAATCGAATTGAACAGAACAAGGAGCGGGATGCATAATCTTGCAGCAGGTTGGAATACCCATCACCCCATCGCCCCCATCAACTCGCGCCCGATCAGCATCCGGCGGATTTCACTTGTCCCTGCCCCGATCTCCATCAGTTTGGCATCCCGCATCAGGCGCGAAACGGTGCTTTCGTTCATATACCCCGTGCCGCCCATCGCCTGCACGGCCTGATGCGCCTGTACCATCGCCTGCTCGGACGCATAGAGCACACAGGCCGCCGCGTCCTGCCGCGTGACCTCGCCGCGATCACAGGCCTTGGCCACCTCGTAGGTGTAGGCACGGGCGGAGTTCATCGCGGTATACATATCGGCCACCTTGGCCTGCATCAGCTGGAAATTCCCGATCGGCTGGCCGAACTGCTTGCGCTCGGCGATATAGGGCATCACCTCGTCCATGCAGGCAGCCATGATGCCGGTGCCGATACCCGACAAAACCACGCGCTCGTAATCCAGACCGGACATCAGCACGGCAACCCCGCGCCCCTCTTCCCCCAGCACGTTTTCAAACGGCACTTCGACATTTTCGAAAATCAGCTCGGCGGTGTTACTGCCCCGCATCCCCAGCTTGTCAAAATGCGGCGAGGTCGAGAACCCCTTGGTGTCGGTTTCCACAATAAACGCCGTGATCCCGCGCGCACCGGCATCGGGGTCGGTTTTGGCGTAAACCACGATCGTGTCGGCATCCGGCCCGTTGGTGATCCAGTATTTGGTGCCCGACAGGGTGTAATAGCCGTTCTTTTTCTCGGCCTTCAGCTTCATCGAAACCACGTCCGACCCCGCACCCGCCTCGGACATCGCAAGCGCGCCGATATGCTCGCCCGAGATCAGTTTGGGCAGGTATTTCATCTTCTGCTCTTCCGTACCGTTCCTTTTGATCTGGTTCACACACAGATTGGAATGCGCGCCATAAGACAGCGCAATAGAGGCCGACGCCCGCGCGATTTCCTCGACCGCAATCACATGCGCCAGATAGGACATATCCGCCCCGCCGTATTCTTCGGGCGTCGTCACCCCCAACAGGCCCATTTCGCCAAACTCGCGCCACAGATCATTGGGGAATTCGTTCTTTTCGTCCACCTCGGCGGCGATTGGTTTGATCCGGTCTTGCGCCCAGCGATGCACCATGTCGCGGATGGCGTTAACATCTTCACCCAAATCGAAATTCATCACAGCATTGAACATGGCGGCCTCGCTTACATTATTGAACGATTGTTCAATTAATAGCGACAAGCAGGATTCGGGTCAATGGGGCGTTGTGCAAGCTGTGTGTGCGTTGACAGAGATTATTACAGTAACTGGGTTTATCCGGGATGTTCTGGGCTTAAGTGGGTTGAGGCCTTATAAATAAAGGGATTACGGCATGGGTAGCAGGAGAACAGGTGGTTTTGCGGTGACATTGCAGTAATCCGGAAAACTGGCATGTAGGGCGGTGCAGCGGAGCGTGAGGGCGTTTAACGTGGGGATCGGCGCCAACCTTGAAGACCCTATAAAACAAGGCTTGAAAGGGCTTTTAACGGGGTGTTCCAGCACAATCGGCGCAAATGGAACATGCAAATCGGCTTGCATGTTTGTTCGCCAGTTGCATGTTCGGCGCAAATCATTGTTATTTATAAATATTATGCTTCCAATGAGGGCGCGACACTAATCACGAACATGCAAACGATTTTGCTTCCAATCTGGATGGACCAATAGATTTCAATCTGTCAGGATCACGCCAGAGTAGAATTCTTATGGAGCGAAAACTATGCTGATACTGATGTATATGTCACTGGCCTGTTACGCAGCTGCGGCCATCCTCGCATTCGCGATGTTCAACGCCGGTATTGCCCTTTATCTGGTGCCAGCCATGTCGGCCCTGATTGCAGGTGTTCTGTTTTCCGCACTGGACAAGATCATCGACACCCTTGTGGAAATCCGGGATGCGGTTGCGCCAAAGCTTGAAAAGGAAAGCAAGATGCCGAGTATACTTCCTTCGATGCAGATGGATACACCGGAAATGGTCGAAATGGCGGAAAGAATTAAGCAACTGAAACGCGGAGAATAAGCGGATACACACATGCCATCCGGCCTGATAGGATACTTCTGAAACCACAGGAGATGTCACAATGCAGGATGCTATCATCCTTCTTTCCCTGCCGATAGACACATTGACCATGCTGGTGGCCGGATATCTAGGATACCGGCTGGCCTATATTGGCAAGGACGAGAACCTTCAAGCCGTCGATGTGGTGTTCCGCAGTCTGGTATTCGGCCTGATAGCGCGCGCCATGATGGCTCTGGCTGGCGCGATGGAATGGCCTCAATGGTGCGGGATCACTGCGGGGCTGGTCATGGCGTTGCTGGCTGCTGCAGGATGGCGGCGGTGGGGACAGGAATTAACCTTTCGCGCACTTCGAAAGGCGAAGGTCTCGATGGCGGACGGTCACAATACGGCGCTGAAGTCGGTGGTCAAAAGAGAGAGTATCGAAGTCAGGCAGATTATCGTGCAACGCAGCAATGGAACCGATCTGATGTGCGATAATACCAAAGACTTCGAAGATACAGCCACTGGCCCGCACTGGTTTGGCGAGGACGGATCGGTGGCTCTTTATGTCACACATATCCGCCGGGCAGATGAATGGGAAGAGGTCGAAAATCTGCGCGACCCATTCGGCGACATGATCACTGTCGTTCCGGCTGATGATGTTGCCCTGATTAAATTAAGAACAAAATAGGTTATTCTTTCTCCTTTGGGGGCGGTGGCGGTTTCAATTCGGATGTGTTTTTCGATGGCTGCTGGGAATTGATGACTTTGGTCAGCGGTTGCTGCGAGCGCTTACTGGACGCCGGTTTTGTTTCCTTGCTCATTTATCGCCTTCCTTCAAATTATACCCAGTCCAGACAACCTGCCCCAATATGCGCAGCCTATTTATGTCCGAGTTTATACGAACCTCGGATGGATAGTCCGGGTTGTCGCTGGTGATGGTCAGCACCTTGCTTTTGCCACCATCGATCACATCCAGCCGCTTGATCCGCAATTCATCATCCTCGATGAACGCGAATATGCTGTTGCCAACAGGTTGCTTTTTCTGTTCGTCCACAAGGACAATCGAGCCATCTTTGATGGTCGGTTCCATACTGTCACCCTTGACCCGCAGGATGCTTGCCTTGGCGGGGTTCAGGCCGATTTGCTGCAACCACGTCCTCTTGAACGCCAGAGTGCCGATCCGGTCATCCTCGGGGTTCAGCAGCCCGGGGCCTGCCGAGGCCTCGGCCGTGTAAACCCGCACCGGGGTAAAGTCTTCAGAGGCGATTGAGGTGACCAGTTCAGGCTCTGCATCCCGCTTGGGGCCGAAATAGAATTCGAGGTCAAGAACATCGGCCAGTTTTTGGAGGCCTGCCACATTATAGCGTTTCTCACCGGATCGAGGCGCGCGGAAATTCTTAATTAAAGAAGGGTGCCCAACAGCAAGCTTTGAAGCAGCCGCATCGCTTAATCCCTTTTTTTTCAAGGCATCATCTATGGCAGTTAGAATCGGGTCCATATCGCTTAATAGCCTGTAGCGGCTAAAACAGCAATGCAATAGCCTGTAGCGGCTTGACTGCGAGGGCCGCTACAGGCTATAAGGCGGTATGGAACAGAAAAACGCACTTATAAAACTGGCCGAGCAGATGGCCGCGCACGAAGGGGTTACGCATTTTGCAATCTCTATGCGGGCGCTTGGAAAAGGCGATTTCTTCAAAAACCTGATGAAGCCAAACGGCGATTGTCGCACGCGGACAGCCAGCAGGTTGTTCCAGTGGTTTTCGGACCACTGGCCTGAAGATCTGGAATGGCCGGAAGGTATTCCACGCACCCCGAAATCAGAACAGAAGCAGGAGGTGGCGTGATGGGTATACGTCGCAGGATCGCCTTTTGGGTATGTCCGGAGCTTGGGCGGGAAATTCTAGAGCTTGCACGCCCAGTTCGCCCGCAGCCCCGTATTATGCGCACTCCAAACGAGGCGAAACAGCTAGAGATGGCTGATCACCTGCGCACTATTGCCCGTATTATTGGGGTTCATCGCGGGAGAGAGCTTTGCTGGCGGGATATAAAGAGCGGACGCGGCGCTCCAATAAACTCTGATGTCCTTGATTATTACGACGCATACGCTGTGTTCGGGCTGTTGAAGAGGCTGAGTCGTGACAAGTTAAGTGGGTGTCGGGAAAAGTATTATTTCAAATCCCTAGCCCTGTTCTCCGAAAAATGGCCTGAAAGTCTGGAATGGCCAGAAGGTATTCCACGCCCCCCGAAATCAGACAAGCAAAAGGAGGTGGCGTGATGTTAATCCGCAAGGTTCCGGCTGTGACAATGGCGCATGTGGCGCTTGAGGGGATGAGCGATCGGGAAAAGATCGCCTTCGCCACCGAGATCATCACCGGCATTCATGACGCAAAACTGGGCGGGGCAATCGCTGCCGCCTCGAATGAAATCGGCCGACACGGGCATATGCTGTGTCGCGCGGCCTTCGAGATGGAGTGTGGATGATGTTGAAAGCAGGATTTTTCGATTTGCAGGCAGCCAAGGACTATGCCGCAAAACGGCGGGCAGAACTAGAGGCTGCCGATCTTTCACCCCCATCCACTCCGGACCCGCGCTTGCGCGGCGTTGCTGGCCCGTCCTTCCCCTCCCTGAGGGCGGGCTGGCGGTGGGTGGCTGGGGCTGCCCGCCGGATCGAGGACAGCTGGGTCGGGGATGTGCTGGCGTTGCTGTCTCTGGCGGCTGCGATCTACGGGTTTCTGCTTATCGGGTGGGTTTTGTCATGAGCATTTGTCCGGAAGGCCGGTTTGCGACCATCTGTTGCGAGCGGGTGAAGGCGATCACAGCCAAGCATATCATGGATACAAGCCTGCATCGGGGCGAGCTGGATCAGGCGATCAAGGATTACACCCGCGCGGTTGACCGGATCATGGTCGAGCTTAACGCACTGGCCACGGCCGGTGTTCTCGATGATCTCGCTGAATTTCTGGCAGTAACATACGGGGGGCCGAAATGAAGGATTTCGAGGTTCGCGGGGTCAGGCGAAACGGGCGTGTTGAATACGCTGTTTACAACGGCAGCACCAATGAACGCGAGAGCGGATTTTACACCGGACGGCCACTGGCCGAAAGCTATTGCGACACGCTGAACCGCGACAAGAAAAAACGCGAAGCCACCACCAAGCGCAAGTGCATGTGTTGCGGCAACACGTTTTTGTCCGAGGGCATTCACAACCGGTTGTGTCGCAATTGTGGTCATAACGGGCTGGGCAAGGAGATGATTGATCCATGCACGCTGCAACGCTGACATCTCCCCGCCTGCAACGGGTTCTGCGTCTACTGAAGGACGGCCAGCCCCATACAACGCGCGACATCGTGCGGCGGGCACATGTGATGGCGGTGAATGCCTGTGTGGCGGAGCTGCGCCAGCACGGCGCGGTGATCGACTGCGAGGCGCGGATCGTAAACGGATCGCGCCGGTTTTATTATACGATGTTGGAAGGGCCGAAGGATGCGTGAAGCACGACTGATCGAGGTGACAGAACTGGATCCGGAAGTTGTCGCTGTAGAGAACCGTCTGCGTCCGGTGTCAGAGTCCGGCGTTCAAAGCGTGATGGCCTCTGTCGAGGCATTGCATCTATTGAAAGATGAAATCATCGTGCGGAAGGTCCGTCATCAGGACAACCGGTTGGTATTGGTCGCCGGAGCACACCGGTTAGAAGCCTGTCGCCGCACGGGTCGCAAGGTTCCGGCAAAGATTTATGACTGCTCTGACGATTGGGCGCGGATGATGGAGCTGGATGACAATCTGGCCGGTGCAGAACTGGGCGCGCTTGATAGTGCTGTTTTTCTCGCAGAACGCAAACGCCTCTTTGAAAAGCTGCATCCGGAAATGGCGCAGGGCGGATTTCGCGGCAATCAGCATACTGGAAATCTGGTCCCTGACATCGTGTCATTCACCACATCGACAGCCGAGAAATTCGGGCTGTCAGAGCGACAGATACACCGGTTGGTATCGGCTGGCAGCAATCTTCTGCCAGCGGAAGTGGCAACCTTGCGGTCTGCCAGCAAACCGGTTGCATTGAAAGATTTGGCAGAAATCGGGAAAGCCACTGACCCGCAGGAGCGCGACTATATCGTCAAAATGCTGGCGGGTGGTCATGTGAAGAATGCCGCCACCGCCCGCCGGAATTTTGCCGCTGTAAGCAATGGCGAAAAACCCGTTGTTAAAGACCCTGTTGAAGACAGTTTCAAAGCCCTGTTAACCGCTTGGAAACGCGCCCCGAAAGCGGCCAAGCGCCGGTTTGTGGGTGCTGCTGGAACTGAGCTTTACGAACTGGTCTGGGATCCGCTTTGCGATTCCGTTGACGGAGGCGACACAGAATGAGTGCCGCCGCCCCGACACAAATCTGGTGGACAGCCGCCGAGATCGCCGCCGCCCGCCTGCCGGACATGCCTTCCAGTCGTCAGGGCGTCGAAAATCAGGTCAAGAAACAGGGCTGGCGCAATGATCCGCAGCATGCGCGTCGTCGGGCCGGACGGGGCGGTGGCTGGGAATATCACTGGAAACTATTCCCGATCGCCGCACAAAAGAAGCTGCTGGCCGAAGCGGCCCCGCAGGATCGGGTCAAACCCGCAACGGCAGCCCTAAGCCGCGACGATATCTGGGCGTGGTATGACGAGCTGCCGGACAGTGTGAAATCGAAGGCCGCAGACCGGTTGCGGCGGGTCCAGATGGTCGAAGCAATGGTTGCCAGCGGCACCACCAAGTTTTTGGCGGTATCGGAAGTGGCCGGTGTGACAGGCGTCTCGGAAAAGACCCTGTGGAACTGGTTCGCACTGATCGAAGGTGTGCGGGCGGATGACCGCCTGCCACACCTTGCCCCGCGCCACCGTGCCGCTGCCCGCAAACCGGCCAAGAAGACCGAATTCAGTCTGGAATTCTGGGATCAGTTGAAATCAGACTACCTGCGCCCCGCAGGCCCAAGCTTTTCAAGTTGCTACCGCCGCGCTGTACGAGTGGCCAAATCCAATGGCTGGGCCATCGCGCCGGAGCGCACCCTGCGCCGCTGGTTGAAACAGGAGGTCAGCCAACCAACAATGGTGCTGGCCCGCAAAGGGGTGGACGCCCTCAAACGGCTGTATCCCAGCCAGACCCGCGACAAGACCGCATTGCATGCTCTTGAGGCAGTCAATGCTGATTTCCACAAATTCGACGTGTTTGTGCGATGGCCCGCCGAGCCGGGAAGCAATTCCGGCGAAGGTCTGGTCACCCGCCCGCAAATGGTGGCGTTTCAGGATATATTTTCGGGCCGGATACTGTCGTGGCGCGTGGATATGACGCCGAACTCTGCCGCCGTGACCCTATGTTTTGGCGATATGATCGAGGATTTCGGAATTCCGGATCATATCCTGCTGGATAACGGCCGTGAATTTGCTGCCAAAGCCCTGACTGGCGGCACCCCGACACGTTACCGGTTTCGCGTCCGCGAGGATGATGTGCAGGGCCTGTTTGTGGCGATGGGCAGCGAGGTCCATTGGGCCACACCCTATTCCGGCCAGTCAAAACCCATCGAGCGGGCGTTCCGCGACATGTGTGACAACATCGCCAAGGATCCGAGGTTCGACGGGGCCTATACCGGCAACCGGCCCGATGCCAAGCCCGAGGATTACGGCTCGCGTGCGATTGATCTGGACGAATTCCTGACAGTGCTGGCCGAAGGCATCGAGGAACACAACACCCGCCAAGGGCGCAGGTCCGAGGTTGCATGGGGCCGGTCATTTGCCGAGGTGTTCGATGAAAGCTATGCCACGGCACCGATCCGCAAGGCGACTGCCGAACAGCGCCGGTTGTGGCTGCTGGGAGCCGAGGGCCTGCGCGCCAACAGCAGCACAGGGTTGGTCAAATTCCAGAAAAACGAATATTACGCCGAATGGATGCAGGACATTGCCGGTGAGCGCATCATTGCCCGCTTTGATCCGGCCGATCTGTTTTCCGGCATCCACATCTATTCCGCTGACAACGCCTATCTGGGCTTTGCACCATGCAAACTGAAGGCCGGTTTCTTCGATATGGCCGAGGCCCGCGCGCATTCCAAAGCGCGCAAGAACTGGCTGCGTGCCGAGAAGGACGCCCTTGCCGCACATCGCAAACTGCGCGCTGCCGAAATCGGCAATGCGCTGGATGCGGTCGCCATGCCCGCTGCCGATCCGGTCGAGGCCAAGGTTGTGCGTCCGGTTTTCGACAAACCGGCAAAGATCAGCAAGCCGGAGCCGGTGGGGGCAGATGTGGCAGCCGCACAAGCGGCGATTGTTGCCGATATCGCCGCGCATCGTGACCAGCCTGATCCGGTAGAGACCCCAAAGGAGCGGTTTAGTCGGGCATTGCAGCTTGAGCGCCGCCTTGAGGCCGGAGAGCCGGTCACGGCCGACCAGCAGCGCTGGCTATCCATTTATCAGACACAGCCCGAATACGCAGCCGAGCGCGGCATGTGGGAGGATTTCGGGGACAGGTATCTCGCAAGAGGTGCCGCCGTGGGCGGTCAGAGGCCCAGCGGCGGCGATATTGAGCAGTAGTACGGAGGTAATAATGACAGACGATACCAGATTATTCAACAGTGTGGCCCCGCTGCGCAATGTGGCGGCGCTGGTGGCGCTGATCAACCGTGTCGAGACGCGGATGGTCGGCCTGCCGGGGATGGCGGTATTCTATGGCCCGAGCGGCTATGGCAAAACCACCGCCGCCATCTATGCAGCCAACAAGTTTGACGCCTATCAGGTGCAGGTGAAATCGGCATGGACGGCAAAGAAGCTGTGCGAAGCGATCCTGATCGACCAAGGCGTAAAACCGGCCCGCACAATTGCCGATATGGTGGATCAGGTTTCAGAGGAGCTGGCGCGCACAGGACGCCCGCTGCTGATCGACGAGGCCGACCATCTGGTCACCCGCAACATGGTCGAGATTGTGCGCGATATCTACGAGGGTTCTGGCGCGACAGTCATTTTGATCGGAGAGGAACTGTTACCGCAAAAACTGCAGGCATGGGAACGGGTTCACGGCCGGATGCTGGACTGGGTTGGCGCTCTGCCCGGAAATGCGGACGATCTGGAACATCTGGCCCCGCTTTATTGCCCCGGCATCAATTTGTCGGAGGGGCTGAAATCCCACCTGCTGAAAGTCAGCAACAAATCGATCCGCCGCATGTGCATCAATCTGGGCCGCGTCCATGAATTTGCACAAACGCGCGGTCTGAAGGCTGTCAGTCAGGCAGACTGGGGCAGCGCCACCTTCTTTACCGGCGAGGCTCCGGCACCACGGAGGAAACTGGCATGACCATTATTCCAGACCAGAACAAAACCGGCCTTCGGGAGGCCGCATGGGATTATATCCAGAGCCAGACAGAGTTCAGGGCCGAGGACATTGCCCGTGCAACCGGTTGTGCCGCCTCGACCGCGCAGAACTGGATTTACCAGTGGGAAAAAGAAAAACTGATCCGGATTGTCAGATCGGAACACAAGAAGCGGTTTTACAGGGTGACCGGCAAACATGCGCCACTGCCACCCAGCTTTCGCACGGATATGAGTGCGGTTCCGAACCAGACCATTCAGGGCAACCTATGGCGGACAATGCGGATGATGAAACAGTTTTCACCTGTCGACCTGGCCATCCACTCCACCACAGACGAAGTGGATGTAACCGATCAGGCCGCGAAGGAATATTGCCGCATGTTGCTGCGCGCCGGTTACTTGCGGGTGGTGGAAAAGGCCATTCCCGGGCGGCGCGACCCGCTGTACCGGCTGATCAACAACACCGGTCCCAAACCACCCGTCGAGAAGCGCATCCGTGCTGTATACGATTCCAATCGTGACGAATTCACCCATATCGCCGGTGGCCGGCTATGAGCGGCCCTGTCGAAACAGCCCATAAGGCATGGGGGGACGATCTGCCGGATTGGGTGGAACGCCTCGCACTGGAATGCGCAGCAACCTCACAAAACAGGGTGGCCAAGGCCATGAACCGTTCTGCCGCAATGATCAGTCAGGTTCTGCGGCGCAAATACCCCGGCGATTTAAGTGCCGTTGAAGAACTGGTTCAAGGGGTGTTCATGTCGGCCGTTATCGAGTGCCCTGCATTGGGGCGGATACCGGCCAACGATTGTCAGGACTGGCGCATGAAGGCCCGCCGGTTCGTCAATGTCAATGCGATGCGGGTGCGGATGTACCGCGCCTGTGCGCGCTGCCCGCGCAACCAGAAAGGGGGCGTGTGATGAGCACCAAGCAACGCGTCATAGATCTGGCACACCAGCGCGTCCAGCCCTGCGATATTGCGGTGCGCCTGAATTGCGCACCGGACACGGTTTACCAGTATATCAGTGCCGCCCGCCGCGCCGGAATGCGCATCCCGAAATTCACCAATGGCAGACCCAACCAAACAGCCGGTTACGCGCATATCAACCATGAGACTGCCGCCGCCCTGCGCCCGCACGCTGATCGCAGGGGCATCCCGCTGCGCGTTCTGGCAAAGCGTTTGCTGGCCGAGGTCGCTCGCGATGATCTGGTCGACGCCATTCTGGATGACGGAGGATGTGATGACTGATCCTGCCCCAATGACAGAGACCGAAATGCTGGCACTGGCTGCCAATGGTGTCGGCAAGGTCGATTACTTTGGTAAACGCGGTGTCACGCTGGTGACAATGGCCGAGATCGAGGCAATGGCAACGCTGCTGGTTTGTCTGGGGCTGAACCCCACCGAACCACCCGTATCCGCCGCCAATCAACCGAACAAAGGAGATTGAAAAATGAAAGACACCCCCGAAGGATATATGCAGGATGCCCAAGGCAACCTTGTGCCGCAAGAAAAGGTCAAGCCGGAACACAAGCTGGAAGACGAACTGGTGCGCCGCCTTGCCATGTCAGCGCTTAAATTGAATGAAACCCTTGCGACGTTCAAGGAAACCGCCCTGTCCGAAGCACAGGCCTTGCGCGATATGGTGGCGCAGAATTACGGCGCGACCATCGGTGGGAAAAAGGGCAATATGACCCTGAAATCCTATGACGGTGCGTTTGAAATGCAGGTCGCCGTGTCTGACCGGCTGACATTCGGGCCAGAATTGCATGCCGCCAAGGAATTGATCGACCGCTGTGTCGAGCGCTGGAGCGAGGGTCTGAACGACAACATCCATGCACTGGTCAACCATGCGTTTCAGGTCAACAAGGAGGGCCGGATCGACACCGGACGTGTGCTGGGCCTGCGGCGTCTGGACATCAAGGATGGCGAATGGCAGCGCGCGATGGAGGCGATTTCGGATGCGGTGCGCACCGACAGCTCCAAGACCTATATCCGGTTTTATCAACGTGATCCTGAAACGGGCGTGCGCACAGCAATCCCGCTTGATCTGGCGGGGGTGTGATCATGGAATATTTTGCATATGCCACCGGTGATGGCGAGATCAAAGTATATGATGGACCACAGAGCGCAATGAGCCAGCCCTTGGTCGGGCGCGGTGACAGTGCGTTTATGAATCGGCTTTATGAGGCTGCCGAATACGATGCCGGACGGATGCATGTCCCCGGAGTGACCGAGGCTGAAAGCAGTCTCGAGGCGCTGGACATGATCCGGAATTTCCGTGCCGGAATGGAAGCTGCGGGGTTCGTGTGATGCAATCCTTGCAATTTAATAAAACGCTTAATCAAAATACATTCGAACCAATTGGGACGAATCAAAAATGTATGAGCGCCTGCAAATCAAATCCAAAGAGTGGGATGAGTTCGAAAGGATCATTACCCGCAACCTCAATAGTGGCTTCACTGACTTTGAACGGGAGGTTTTGGCATTCTGCGCAGAGTATTCTTGGCAAAAAATACTTCGCCCTGAAGACAAAAGTGCTTTCAGGTCGCGTATTAGAATGCTGCGTGGTCATCTTGAGCGGCGCAGTTTGTGGGAGCTGCGCAGAAAACAAATCAATGATGGTTGCAAATTTTGGGTATTTGGAGCCGATCGCGATTGTCCCGTCCCAAATCATCACCAATTTAACGGTCTTATATTGCCACCGCATCATGCATTTTGGCAGATTCATTACCCACCAAAAGATTGGGGCTGTTATTGTAAAATCCGTGGTAGCTATTCTATTAACGGCGCTAGGCGGGTTGGTGGCATTCCTGAAAAGGAACTCCCAAAATGTTGGAACCAGATTAATCCAGAAACTACGCACCCAACTGGTGTTGACCAGATTTACTCTGGTGAGGAATTTCCTACCCTTATACAGTTTTTCAGCTGGTTGCTTGGTAAAAAACTGGAGATTATCAAAACATAATCACCTCATCATCGTTCATCGGGTGCCAGCATGACCACCCGCCGCCTGCAAAAACTGATCCATGTCGGCTGCCGCGAATTGGGCATCGACAGTGACACCCGCCGTGCGTTGCAGTTGGTGGCCTGTGGCAAGGCCTCGATGACCGAGATGGACGAGGAGGATCTGAAACAGGTCGTTGACGCCCTTAAAGCGCGCGGGTTTGCGCCGGACAAACGGGCAGGCAGGAAACGCTATCCCGCCGCCCGCCGCGCGGATCTGCGGCTGGTGCATGTGCTGTGGGGCAAACTGGGGTCTGCCGGAGAACTCGACCAGCCGACCCGAGCCGGACTGAACACATTCGTGCGCACGCAGTTTGCGGCCAAATGGGGGTCGGTTCCGATCGACATCGACACCCTGCGAGATGCAGACAAGATCAATGCTGTGGTCCGCGCATTGAAAGCATGGTGCACCCGTGCCGGAATCGAGCTGCGCAAATGAAAAAGCCCGCCATCCATGTCACCGACCATGCGCTGATCCGCTATCTGGAACGGGTGCTGGGTTATGACATCGAGACCCTGCGCCGCCAGATCGGGCACGAGATTGCAGCGCGGACTTCGGGTCAGGCCAGTTCGGTGAAGATGGACGGCTACCAATACCGGATGGAAAACAGATCGGTTGTGACAATCACCACCGTCAGCCGTCCGGATATCCGGCGTGGACGGAGGGTTAGACGTGACTGACTGGCCCTTCGATACACTCACTCCGATGAAATACGGCGCGATCCTTGCCGATCCGCCGTGGGCCTATGCCATGCGCTCGGATAAAGGATACGAGAAATCACCAGAGGCCCATTACGACACGATGCCACTGGAGCAGATCAAGGCCCTGCCTGTTGCCGATCTGGCCGGACCGGACTGCCTGTTGTTCATGTGGTCGACATGGCCACATCTGGATCAGGCGCTACAGGTCATGCAGGCTTGGGGATTTACCTATGTCACTGGTGGGGCATGGATCAAGCGCACCAAGAACTGGAAGCTGTCATTCGGGACCGGATACATCCAGCGCTCGGCCAGCGAGCCGTATCTGGTTGGCAAGCTGAACAGCCCGCAAGTGAAATCGAAATCCGAACGCAACGTGATTGATGCACCGCGCATCCCACTGCGCATGTCCGACAAGATCGAGGCCATCCGCGAGGGACATTCACGCAAGCCCGTCCAGATGCGCCAAATGATCGACCGGTTGTTGCCGCGCGCCTACAAGGTGGAATTGTTTGCCCGCGAGCCTTGGGCCGGAAACGATGTCTGGGGCAACGAGGTCGATAAGTTTGCAAAGGGGGCTGGACATGACTGACACCCCCAAACCACCCGCCCACATCGCGCTTTATGTTGATGTTCTGGGGGCCGACGGAACAGTCGATTTTCTACTCGAGTTCGGCGGGGCAGAGCTGTATTTGACCGCCACCCCGAAAAGCCGCAACCGGCTGGCGCAGTTCGTCGGCACGGAAAAGGCTATTGAGCTGGCAAAGGTATCCGAACGCCTGCCTAAACGTATTCCTACCGCAAAGCCGTGGATTGCCGCAGTGCTGAAATCAAAAGGCTTGCCTACGGCCGAAATTGCCCGCAAACTGCACTCCAGCGACGTGTCCGTGCGCAGTTGGTTGAAAAAATCCGGCATGGGGCCTGCATTGGACCAGCGGCAGGGTATGCTGCCGCTCTAACGCCACCACAAACCCTTGCGGGTGTTTTTAACGCCTCGTTAAAGAGCATTCTGTTTTCAGCAAGCACAGCTGGAGCAGCCAATGAAAACCGTATCGGAAATCGCCAAGGAAATCGTCGCGCGCGAAGGCGGGTTCGTGAATGATCCATCCGACCCGGGCGGGGCAACCAAATACGGCGTAACCATCGGCACCATGCGCCGTTTGGGGCTGGACAAGACCGGTGACGGGCGGGTGACGGTGGCAGATGTACGCGCCCTGACACGGGCAGACGCCGAACAGATATTCATCAAACATTATTATCGCAGGCCCCGCATCTACCAGCTGCCGGAACCGCTGCGGGCAACTGTTTTCGACATGTATGTCAATGCGGGCAGAAATGCCGTCAAAATCCTGCAACGTCTGTTGCGCAAAATGGGTCACAACATATCTGTCGACGGTGCAATCGGCCCCAAAACCATCAAGGCTGCAAAAGCAGCATTTGCCGACGCGCCCGGCTATCTGGCCGATGCCTACGGAATCGAGCGGCGCAATTATTACTTCCGGCTGGCCGATAGCCGCCCGGCCTCGCGCAAATATGCCCGCACCCGTGCCGGTGGGAAAGGCGGCTGGATCAAGCGGGCCGAGGAATTCATTTCCCCGCGTTACCACCTGACCGACGCGCAGTTCAAAGCGAGGGTTTCAAAATGGGGCTGATCACGGATGTTTTTAGGGTGCTGTTCGGTAGCGGAAAAAATGTGATGAAGGAAACCGTCGAGGTATTTCGGCCCAATGCCGAAGCACAATCAAAGCGCGGGTTCGATCTGGACACGGCCACACTAAACCAGATGGCGGCAGAATTTTCGGGCACACGCCAGCGGGGCGCGTTCGACCGGATGATGGATGGCGTGAACCGGATGCCGCGACCGCTGCTGGTGCTGGGGGTTTTCGGCATTCTGGTCTGGACATCGATTGACCCGATTGCCGCCGCACAGGTGTTTACCAGCTGGGCCATCATCCCGACCGAGTTCTGGTATGTGGTTCTGGCGATTGTGACGTTCTATTTCGGGGGGCGCTACCAGACCAAGGCGAACGAGATGCAGGCGCGGCTGGCAAGTGTTGCCGCCGGTGTGCCTGCGGTACTTCAAACCATATCCGAGCTTGAAGAGATGCGCCCCGACCACCCTGCCACCCCGGGCACGGCCAGCACGGGCACGGATGCGTCTGCCGAACTGGACGCGCTGACCAGCGAGGCCAACCCCGCGCTGGCAGATTGGGAAGCGGCATGGCGCGCCGCAAAATGACACAATAAAACTGGATATGATTGCATGAGTTTCGAATTCAACCCGACCATTACAATGAACCTGATCCTGTCGGTGATTGTGATGGTCTTTGCGTGGTTCCGCACCCGCAACCATAACGTAGATGACAAATTCAAGGCTGGATCGGATCGAATGGATCGCCACGACAAACGGCTGACAGTCCTTGAGCAAACAGTGACCGCCATGCCGGACAAGGACGATATGCACAATCTGCAGATCGAAATGACCCGCATGGTCGGGCGGTTGAGCGAAATGCAGGCGGTGATGGAGGGCAACGCCAAAATAATGGAGCGGCTGGAGACCATTGTCAGCCGCCACGAGGACCACCTGATCGAGGGGAATAAGAACCGATGAGCGATTATGTCGAAACCCTGTCCCGTCACCGCCGCCTGACAATTCTGCGGTTTCTGGCTGACAGTCCGGAATACACATCCAACGTGTCAATCCTTGAAGAGGTCTGCAACGAGTTCGGGGTCACATCAAACCGCGATCAGGTGATCACCGATCTGGAATGGCTGCGCGAGCAAGGTTTTGTCAGCTATGACGGCAAGGGTGATTTTATCGTGGTGACGGCCACCCAGCGCGGTGTTGAAATCGCCGAGGGCAAGGCGCGCCATGAAGGCGTGCAGCGTCCGCGACCCGGACAGTAGGAGCGCAGGATGTATCACCGCGTTCATAGCCCGGCCCATTACACCTCGCACCCCTCCGGTGTGGAATGCCGCGAAATCACCCGCCATATGAATTTCAATTTGGGCAGCGCGGTCAAATATATCTGGCGCTGCGATCTCAAGGGCAAGCCCGTCGAGGATCTGGAAAAAGCCATTGAATGCCTGTCTGACGAAATCGCCCGCCGCAAGGCCCTGCCCGGAAAGGGAGGATAATATGCCGCCACCTCGCAAAACCGATCTGTTGCCTGCCGAAATGAAGGACTGGTTCAAGCAGGCCCTGAAGGATGGCGGGTTTTCCGGCTATGAACAGATCGCGGATGATCTGAATGCCCGCCTCGAGGAGGCCGGGTATTCCCTACGCATTTCCAAATCCGGCGCACAGCGGTTCGGCTCGGAATATCGGGAGTTCGTCAAATATCAGGAAGAAGCCGGTGCATGGGCGGCGGACTGGATCAATGATCAGGGGCTGGAGGAAGAGGCAAGCCGCCACGGGGTTCTGTTCCAGATGCTGACCACACTGGCGTTCAAGTTCATGAAAAGCCAGATGGAGGATGGCCGCGAGGTCGACCCCAAGGAACTGCACTTCATCGGCCGGATGATGAAGGACATCATGGCCAGCTCCGGCATCCGCGAGCAGCTGATCGCCAAAGAGAAAGAACGCATTCAGGAAGAGGAGCGCAACCGCGCAGCCTCGATGGTTGAAAAGATCGCCAAGAAAGCGGGCATGACGGCGGCGACTGTCGAGGGCATCAAGGCTGAAATTCTGGGGGTGGAAGTATGATTTTGTTATATGCCGGAGTTTTACTTTTTATCGCGGGTTGGTTGTTAACTGCAAAAGCACCGCATGGTTCCGATTTCCAGATGTTTGGCGTGTCCTTCATTATTGCCGGGGTGATGCTTGTTATTTTCGGCATTACAGGATCTACCATTCAATGCTTCGGTGGTCCGTAATGACCGCCCCGATTTCACAAGAAGAATGGGAGCGCCAGCGGCGCGAAGCCACCGAGGCAATGCCCGAGCTGATCGAGGATGTGGGCCTGCCCAAAATCCTGCTGCCCTATCAGGCGCGGGTGGTATCATTGCTGGACTCGGCCTCGACCCGTGCATTGTTTGTCGAGAAATCCCGCCGGATCGGCCTGACATGGGGGCTGGCGGCCTATGCCGTTTTGCGCGCCGGACGGGACAAATCTGCGGGCGGGATGGACGTGATGTATATTTCGTTCAGCCAAGAAATGACCCGCGAGTTTGTCGACGCATGTGCAATGTGGGCGCGGGCCTTTTCGGTTGCCGCACATGATGCCGAGGAAACCCTGTTCCCGGATACGGACAAAAACGGGGATCGCTCGATTGCGGCGTTCCGCATCCGGTTCGCATCCGGTTTCGAAATCATGGCCCTCAGTTCCGCCCCGCGATCCCTGCGCGGCAAACAGGGTGTGGTGATCATCGACGAGGCCGCGTTTGTCGACGATCTGGCCGAGTTGCAAAAAGCGGCAATGGCGTTTTTGATGTGGGGTGGTCAGGTGATTGTCTGCTCGACCCACAACGGGGCCGAAAACTATTTCAATTCCCAGATACAGGATATTCTGGCCGAACGCCTGCCCTATGAACACATCCGCATCGATCTAGACGATGCGCTGCGTGACGGTTTGTATCAGCGGATTGCACTTGTAACCGGAGCCGAATGGTCGCCCGAAGCCGAAGCGAAATGGCGACAGGACATTATCGATTTTTACGGTGACGGCGCGGATGAAGAACTGTTCTGCATTCCGTCCCTTGGCACCGGCGCATGGATACCCGCACCCTTGATCGAGGCGCGGATGACCGAAAAATCCGCACCGATCCTGCGGCTGGAACTGCCTGCCGATTATTTGCAGCGCCCCGATCTGGAGCAAAAGAACCTGATTGCGCCATTCATGGAGGAACTGGAGGAGGCATTGGGCGGGATGGATATGTCGCTGCGCTATGCAGCCGGTTTCGACTTTGCCCGGGTGTCGGACCTTTCAGTGCTGGATTTAATCGGTATTGAACAGCGGTTAAAACGGCGTGAAACCCTGTCGGTTGAAATGCGCGGAGTGCCGGGCAAAGAGCAGATTGCAATCGTCGGCATGGTTCTTGAGCATGTAAAACCACGCCTGACCGGTGCTGCGTTCGATGCCACCGGCATGGGCTGGATCGTGGCCGAGGAAATGGGGCGGCGGTTCGGGTTGCGCGAAAGCGAGGATGGGGCGGGCCTGATCTGGGCCATCAAGTTTACCGAAGAATGGTATCGCATCAACATGCCGCCCCTGAAGGCCGCATTCGAGGACGACAAGATTGCCATCGCTCCGGATGACGACCACCTGTCCGATATCCGCGTGGCCAAGGTCATTCGCGGCACACCGCGTGTCCCGCCCACCCGCGAGGGGCAAACCGGAAAGAAACGCCACGGCGATTATCTGATCGCGCTGGCACTGGCCCATTTTGCCAGTCGACAGCGGCATGTGGAATACGGCTATCAAGGGGCTGGACCTGCGCGGGGTGGTGACGACGGCCAGTTACACGACCTGCCCCCGTCCGACAATGGTTCCCGCCGTCGGAATTGGTGGAGAACACCGCTCGGGGCCGGATTGAGAGGAAATATCTAATGGATCGCAAACCACAGCTGCTTGACCGATGGGGCAAACCCGTCAAACGCTCCAGTCTGGCCGAGGAAATCTCGGCCCCCACTCTTGGCGGGGTGCGCTCGCCCCTGTCCGGTCATCCGGCAGACGGGCTGAACCCGGTTCGGCTGGCCAACATCCTGCGTGCCGCCGATCAGGGCGATCCGGTCCAGTATCTGGAACTGGCCGAGGTCATTGAGGAGCGCGATCCGCATTATCTGGCGGTTTTATCGACCCGCAAACGCTCGGTCGGACAAATCGATATCACCGTCGAGGCTGCAAGCGATGACCGGCGTGATGTTGAAATGGCGGATATGGTGCGTGGATGGCTCAAGCGTGACGAGCTGACCGAGGAGGTGTTCGATATCCTCGATTGCATCGGCAAGGGGTATTCCTTCACCGAAATCATCTGGGACACATCCGAAGGCCAATGGCGCCCCAACCGGCTGGAATGGCGCGATCCCCGCTGGTTCCGGTTTGATCGCGTGGATCTGGCCACACCGCAAATGCTGAACGACAGCGGCCAGCAGGTGCCACTGGACCCTTTCAAATTCATCTATGCCAACATCAAGGCCAAGTCGGGGCTGGCTCTGCGCGCCGGTCTGGCGCGGGTGGCAACATGGGGCTGGATGTTCAAGGCATTCACCCAGCGCGACTGGGCGATATTCACACAAACCTATGGCCAGCCGTTGCGGATCGGCAAATGGGCGGCGGGTGCCTCGGAAGAGGACAAAGCCACCCTGTTCAACGCGGTGGCCAATATTGCCGGTGATTGCGCCGCCATCATGCCCGAAAGCATGACCGTTGATTTCATCGAGTCAAAGAATGTCGGATCGGCCCACCAGCTTTACAAAGAGCGGTCCGACTGGCTGGATCAGCAGATTTCAAAAGCGGTGCTGGGCCAGACCGGCACAACGGATTCGGTGACAGGCGGGTTGGGGTCAGGAAAGGAACATCGCGAGGTTCAGGAAGATCTGGAACGCGCGGATGCCCGCGCCCTGTCGGCCATCCTGAACCGCGATCTGGTCCGTCCGTGGATCGATCTGGAATACGGGCCACAGTCCAGCTATCCGCGTCTGGTCATCGCTCGGCCCGAGGCCGAAGACCTGACCGCTCTGGCAAGTGCTCTGGGCACTCTGGTGCCGATAGGACTTCGGGTCAGTGCCAGCGAAGTGCGGGATCGCTTTGCTCTTGCCGAACCCAAAGAAGGCGACGAAATTCTGGGTCAGGCCCCAGATCTAAAGCCGAGCGCGGGAAATGCAGATGGCAACGGGGATCAAATTGCGCCCCAGAGCGCCGTTAAACACCACTTAAAGGGCCGGAACGGCTTTTCAGGATACATTGGAGCGCTACAGGCCCAAACGCCGACAGACGGGCAATTTCCAGAGGACGCGCCGGAGGACATTCTGGCGGACAGATTGACCCGGGAGGCACAGCCAGCAGTCGGGGACATGATCGAAACCGTTTTGGCGATGCTGGATGCCGCCGGATCGCTGGACGAGTTTGCCGAAATGCTGCGTAACGGATTTGACAATCTGGACGCTTCTGCACTGGCCAAAATCATGGCCGAGGCGCTTGCTGCCGCCGAGGCAGGCGGGCGGGTGCTGGTGGAGGAAGACCGTGGCTGAACCGATCCGCGCCACATTCCGTAAGCCCTTCACAGAGCAGGTTGCCGCATTCCGGTTGCGGCTGGGCAATCTGGTGCCCACCTCGGCGTGGGATGACCTGCAGCACAGCGCACATGATCGCGGGTTCATGGTTGCCGGGGCAATGAAAGCCGACCTGCTGGCCGATCTGGGTGCGGCCGTGGACAAGGCCATCGCCGAGGGCACCGGCATCGAGGCTTTCCGTGCGGATTTCCGCGAGATCGTCGCCCGCCACGGCTGGCACGGCTGGACCGGCGAAGGATCGGCCAAGGGCGAGGCATGGCGCACCAAGGTGATTTATCGCACCAACATGGCCACCTCGATGGCTGCCGGTCGCTGGGCGCAACTGGTGGATGGCAAATTCAAATACCTGATCTACCAGCACAGCGGTGCGGCCCACCCGCGACTGGACCACTTGTCATGGGATAAAATGGTGCTGCCGTTCGATCACGAATTCTGGCAAACGCATTACCCGCCCAACGGCTGGGGCTGCGGCTGCAAGGTGCGTGGTGCGCACACATTGGCAGGTGCACGCCGTGTCGGGGGCGATCCGGACAAACCGTTGCCCGACAACTGGAACAACATTGATCCCAAGTCAGGCACACCGGTAGGCATTGGCAAAGGGTGGGACTACGCCCCGGGGCGCAGCGTGGCTCCGGTAATCAACACAATGACCCGTAAAACAGTCAATTGGCCATTCGAACTGGCCAAGGCTTATATGGACAGCCTGCCGGAAAGTGTAGTGGATGATTTTGTTACAGCCTATCGCGCCTCACCGTCACTGGCTGACGAGACCCGCCGCTATGTCGAACGGGTATTGGCAAAGCAAAGCGGGGCTGTGACCAACGGGCCGGTGATCCAGCCATACCGGACATTCGGGCGGTTGGCATCCCGTGATGTCCAAAAACTCCGGTCACTCGGGATCGAATCCGAAGGATACGACTATACGATATCCGAATATGCCATCCGGCATATATTCAGCAAACACGGTGACCAGAAGGTGGAGGGGCCACGCGGCCAGCGTGCGGTTGTTCCATCGGATTATGCCCGGCTGGCTTTGATGCTGAATAACCCGGCATCCTTCAGAATTGACGGGGCACAGGTTCTGATCGAGGGGCTATTCGGCAATGAACGGTACGTTGCAATATTCGAAGCCCGCCGGAAACGCCGGATGTTGTCACTGGTGTCGATGCGGATATTTGTTGGAAAGGCACCCTAGTACTCAACGGCCAGAACCCGTGCTGTGTACGAGACAGTGTTTCTATGGTGCCTGAAAGGAAATATAGGCATGATCACTATTGAAATCAAGGATGACGAGATCACGGCCGCGCTGCAACGCCTTGCCAGCCACATGACGGACATGTCGCAGCCGATGAATGCGATCGGCGAGCAGCTGGAATACCAGACTGAACAGCGGTTTGATCAGGGTGTTTCACCAGACGGCATCCCCTGGGCACCGAAATCGCAAACCACAATCGAGGCCTATATACGGCGCGGCCAGCCGGTGGACTTCCGTCCGCTGTTCGGGCCGAACGCGGATGGCATGCCGCTGCGCTCTAGTTTCTTTCGCAATTATGGTCCCGATTTTGTCGAGATCGGAACCAACAAGATTTATGCAGCCGTCATGCAGTCCGGGGCTGGCAAAGGCGCGTTCGGATCCGACAGCAAGGGGCATCCGGTCCCGTGGGGCACCATCCCCGCCCGTCCGTTTCTGGGCATATCCGATACGGACCGCGAGAATATCACAGCGGAAGTCGAAGAGTGGCTGGAGCAGGTCATCGAGACAAAGGATTGACGCAGCCCAATGCCTCGGCCATCTTGTAAGAGGCCGTGATCACCGCCACCCGCAAGCCGTTGTGGGTGTTTTGAGCCGTCCTGCAACGCGATTATCGCTGCATGACAAAACGCCACCATACCATTGCCCTTATGAGCGCCTGCAGCCTGCCGGACACCGCCGATGCAACGGATGTGCCCGAGTGGGTGCATATCCTGCCAAAAGGAACAGTGGGCACGGGCGATGCGCGCGGCCCCTACCGCTATGATGCACAAAAGGTCATCGCGGCCAGCTTTGCCACCGCCCCGCGCTTGCCGATTGATGAAAATCACTCAACCGATCTGGCCGCCCCGCGCGGCGAGCCTGCGCCTGCACATGGCTGGATTGTGGAGATGCAGGCGCGCGAAGACGGCATCTGGGGCAAGGTCGAATGGACCAAGAGCGGCCACCAGCTGGTCGGGGATCGTGCCTATCGCGGCCTGTCCCCGGTCATTCTTCACGATAGCAACAACGTGATCCGCAGCATTCTGCGGGTCAGCCTTGTGAACAAACCCAACCTGCGCGGTCTGACCGCGCTTCATCAACAACAGGAAAATCAAATGGACTGGATGAAGTTTCTGACCGGCCTTCTGGGGCTGGAAGCGGATGCGACCGAAGATCAGGTCAAAGCCGCAGTCAAAACAAAGCTGTCGGCAAAGGGGTCCGATGCAGATGGCGATAAGGGCAAGGATGCCAAGGCGCTGCAGTCGCAGATCGGCGAGATCGGTGTTGCGCTGGGTGTCGATGCGGACGCGGATATTGACGCCATTCTGGATGCCGCCAAGGCAAAATCCGAGAATGGTTCCGCCGCGCCCGAAGAAATTGTCGCGCTGCAATCGGAAATCAGCGACCTGACCAAACAGTTGAACGCAATCAGCGAAACAACTGCCCGCGACAAGGCCACTGCATTTGTCGATGCGGCAATTGCCGAAGGGCGCGTCGGGGTCAAGCCGCTGCGGGACCACTATATTGCCATGCACATGGAAGATGCGGACCGGGTCCAGAAGGAAATCGGCGCAATGCCGGTTTTGAACGGAACCACCACCATGATCGTCCCGCCCGAGACAACGGATGGCAAAATTGCCCTGAATGCCGAGCAGACCAAGATTGCTGTGCAGTTGGGCATTGATCCTGAAGATTACGCAAAAACGCTCGCTGAAGAGCGCGCAGCCGAGGAGGCCCTGTAATGACTGCACTGACCGAAGACCGTAACACACCGCAAAGCTTGGGTGACAACCGTGTCGGCCTTGTCGCGGCCTCCACCAAGATTTTCGCGGGGGCGATGCTGATGCGTAATGCCGCCGGATATCTGGTGAATGGTCAGGCAGTCGCCGGATCGCACGGCGTTGGTCGCGCCCATGAACCTGTCGACAATTCCACTGGTGCCGACGGTGATCTGACTGTGCGTTTTGATCCGGGCATTTTCCGCTATGAAAATTCGGCATCGCCAGCCGATCAGATCACCGTCGCTGATATCGGCGCGGTCGCATGGATCGACGACGACCAAACGGTTGCCAAGACAGACGGCACTGGTGTCGGCATGCCCCGCTCTGCAGCCGGGCTGATCGAGGATGTGGATCCTCTTGGCGTCTGGGTCCGTTTTGACGAAGCCATCACCAAAATCGCTGCACCTTAAGGAGTCCCAGCAATGATTATCAACTCTGCAAATATCAATGCCCTGCGCGTCGGCTTTAGCACAGCCTATCAAGGCGCATTCGATGCGGTGCCAACCATGCGCGATGCGGTATCCGAAACCGTGCCATCCAGCACCGGCGAAAATATCTATGGCTGGCTGGGAGAACTGCCCAGCATGAAGGAATGGCTTGGCCCCCGTGTGGTCCAGAACCTGAAAAGCCATGATTACCGCATCAAGAACCGCGACTGGGAACAAACCGTCGGCGTGGATCGTAATGATATCGAAGATGATACCTTCGGCATGTATACCAAGCGGTTCGAGATCATGGGCCGCACTGCCGCGCGCCACCCCGAACAACTGGTTTGGGATGCGTTGAAAAACGGCTTCACCTCCGAATGCTATGATGGCCAGTACTTCTTTGACACCGATCATCCTGTGATTGGTGAGGATGAGAAGATGACCACCTTTGCCAATACTGATGGTGGGTCCGGCACCCCGTGGTTCCTGTTGGCCACAAACGAGGTGGTCAAGCCGATCATCTTCCAGCAACGCAAAGCCCCGACATTTGTGGCCAAGGATCGCCAGACCGACGACAATGTGTTCATGAACCGCAAATTCATCTATGGCGCGGAAAGCCGTTGCGCGGTTGGCTATGGTTTCCCGCATATGGCGTGGGGTTCAAAACAGACGCTGGATGCCGCCCATTACAAAACGGCCCGCAGCGCGCTGCAGAGCATGAAGGGCGATTATGGCACCCCGATGGGGATCACACCGAACCTGCTGGTGGTTCCGCCTGCATTGGAAGAGGCGGGCATGATGTTGCTGAACGCCGAGCGTGACGCTGCCGGTGCCACCAATGTCTGGAAAGGCACCGCCGAATTGCTGGTCGTTCCGTGGCTGGCCTAATCCCCGCACGTTGATTTTTAGAGCGGCCCGGCAGGGCTGGGCCGCTTTATCAAATCAATAAGGAGCCGGAACATGTCGACCAAATCTAAAGAGCGTTTGGAACTGGAAGCGCAGGCCAATGCATTGGGCCTGAAATTTCCTGCGAATATTGGCGATGCCAAGCTGGAAAAGCGGATCAATGATGCGCAAGCCCACTCGACCGATACCCGTGTGACCGGTGGCGGTTTGCCCGAAGCCGGGAATTTCCCCTCGGACCCTGATACTGCCGGGCCGTCGGATGAGGGTGCGAACGGATCTGCGGTCGCACCCGCCCCGAATACCAATACCCCCCCGGTGGCCGCAGGTGAACCTGCGGCAAATGAGGGGCCGGTGAATTCTGCCACCGGCCCCGACAGCCCTGAAGGCGGGGATACGGGCATCACAGGCCCCTGTGTCTCGATTGTTGGCCCCAAGCGTGGCCGCTGGCGGGCGGGTCGGCATTTCACGGCCGAGGCCACACTGATCCCTTTGGCCGATCTGACCGAGGACGAGATGGCCGCAATCCGTCTGGATCCGGCCCTGACTGTCACCACGCTTGAAGGTGACGAATAACCATCCGCAATTAAACCCCGTCAAGGAAACCCGTCGTGGCCTATACAACACTTGCAAAACTGACCGAGCGATACGGAGAGCGCATGCTGATTGCGCTGACCGATCGGGCCGAGATTGCCAACGGTGTAATCGATACGGCTGTGGTGGACAGTGCCATTACGGGTGCAGAGGCCATGATCGACGGCTATCTGGCCGCGCGGTACAGCTTGCCGCTCACAGCCACGCCCCGCCTGATCGAGGAGTTGGCCGAGGCAATCGCAATCTGGAAGCTGCATGTCTCTGATGCCGAACCCAAGATCGAAAAGGACTATGACGCAGCCATCCGCACCCTGAAGGATATCGCGTCAGGCACCATCCGTCTGGATGTTGCAGGGGCCGAGCCTGCGGGAACCGGCGGCACCGGAGTGCGTATTACCGATCGTGAACGTCCCCTGACCGCCGACAATCTGAAGGGGTTCATCTGATGATTGCCGATGTGATGGCCCGCCTGCAATCCAAGGTTCCGGCATTGAACAACCGGATCTACGGTGCAGCTGATTTTGCCAACCTGATGCGCACCAACACGCTGCCCAAACAGACCCCGTCAGCCTATGTACTTGGTCTTGGGCTGCAGGGCGGTCAAAGCGAGGCCGGTGCCGGATTTTACACCCAGTTGTTTGATCGGGCGATTGCGGTGGTGCTGACCTTCAAAAGCTATGACGCCACGGCCGACCGTATTCTGGACGATATCGAGGGGTTGCTGGATCAGGTGATTGTCGCGATTGCCGGATGGGGACCGAATGACGAGGTCGGCGTGTTCCGGCTGGCGCGCGGTAACCTTGTCACCATGAAGGCGGGCACAGTGATCTACCAGATCGATTTCAACATCAAGGACCAGTTGAGGATTACGCCATGACAAAGCCCCCCCATGCATTGCCACAGACCGGCGGCAGTTTCCTGCGTGCCAAGGATGGTTCGCTGAAACCCAACCCTGACGATCAGACAAAACCGGCTGATGCCCCCGTAAAACCGGCGGTTTCCAAGCCAGCAAAAAAGGAGGCTTAAATGGCTATTAAATGGCGCAGTAAAATCCTGCTGGCAAAGATCGAATCCGCCTATGGCGTGGATCCGACCCCGACTGGCGCAAACGGCATTCTGGCCACGCAAGTGACCCTGACGCCAATGGAAGGCAATGACGTCGACCGTGAACTGGAATTGCCGTATCTCGGCGCACAGGGCACCGTGCCTGTCGAACTGCACTCCAAACTGGCATTCAACGTCGAACTGGCTCCCAGCGGCACGGCAGGCACAGCACCTGCGTGGGGTCCGTTGCTGCGGGCCTGTGCGGTTGCAGAAACAATCGTTGCCAGCACCTCGGTGACCTATAATCCCGTATCCGACAGCCACGAAAGCATCGCGCTCTATGTCTGGATCGGCGGGACGCAATATGTGATGTTGGGCACCCGTGGCACATGCACGATGGAATTCACCGCACAAGGCATCCCGTATCTGAAATTCGAATTCACCGGGCTGTTCAAACTGCCCAGCGAACAACCCCGTGTCGCCCCCGCGCTGAATGCATTCCAGAAGCCGCAGGTCGTCACCAGCGCCAACACCACGACGTTCACAATCAACGGCACGTCACTGGTGATGCGCAGCTGTATGCTGAACCTTGGCAACGCGGTCGAGCCGCGTTTTCTGGTCGGCTCGGAAGGCATCCTGATCACGGATAAATCGGAATCTGTCGAAGCGACAGTCGAAGCCGTACCGCTGACAACGCTGGATCCATACCAGATGGCCAATGATCAGTCGTCCGTGCCGGTTTCTCTGGTTCATGGTGTCGGGGCGGGCAAGATCGCCACGCTGTCGCTGCCGACAGCCCAGATGCAGCGCCCGCAGGGCTTGGAAAATGCACAGGACATTACCGAATGGCCCTTGCGCATGGTGCCGGTTCCCACGGTCGGAAATGACCAGTGGACCCTGACGCTGACCTGATAAACTTCAAAAGGAAAAACCATGTTTCAAATTGCCACCAGCCCCGAGTTCACCCATCAGGTTCCTGTCATGGTTCCCGTCGACGGGGGGCACAAGGAAGATACCATGTCTGTGCGGTTTCGCGTTTTGCCAGCCGATGCCGCCGAGACATTCGATCTGAATACCGCCGAGGGCACAACAGACTTTCTGAAGGAGGTCATTGTTTCGATCGAGGATGTGGTCGATGACAACAAAAAACCGCTGCCTTACAACGACGCGCTGCGCGACCGGCTTCTGGGCCTGTATTTTGTGCGGATCGCATTGGTGAATGCATACCTGCGCGCCGTGATGAAAGCGCGCGTGGGAAACTAGAATGGGCCGGGCGGGCGTGGGCAAACGGATCGCTTGGCCCGAAATCCGAAGAACAGGATGGGGCATTGTCCGATGCGCGCCAGCTGGGTCTTGATCTGCAAGCGGCCGATCTGGAACCGGATGGTGCTGACGGTGTCTGGCCGGAAAACAAACGGGCACTCGAGGCCTTTCTGGCCGTGCAATCACAATGGCGCACGGTTTGTCGGCCGGACGGCAGCCTGATCGCCACGGGTCTGGACTATTGCGGCGTCAAGGTCGGCCTGAAAATGGCCGGCATCAAACTGAAGCCGGAAGGCTGGGCGGAATTGAGAGTGATTGAACGGGCGGCACGCGCGGAAATGAACGGAGGGCGGCAATGACCATTAATATGTCTATGTTGCTGAAGGCCGACGCTCGTCAGGCCAAGGCCGAGTTGACCGCTACCGGTAAAGCCACCGACACCGTAACCAAGTCCACCGAAAATCTGGGCCGGAAAGGCAAAGCTGCAACTATCGGAACCAAAGCGCTCGGGGTCAGTGCGGTAGTTGCTAAGACGCAAGTGAGGCAGCTTTCCGCTGCCGAGGTTGCCGCCGCCAATACTGTTGGCAAGCTGGGGGCAGCAAACAAAGCAGCTGCAGGCAGCGTCGGCAATCTGGTTGCCCAGTTCAATGACGTTGGTGTCATGATGGCGGCAGGGCAGAACCCGTTGCAACTGGCCCTGCAGCAAGGCACCCAGATCACGCAGGTGATCGGACCGATGGGTGCGGCAGGGGCGGTCAATGCGCTGGGATCGGCGTTTGTGTCGATGTTAAGCCCGATCAATTTTATCACCATTGGCGCGATTGCGGCCGGGGCTGCGCTGGTTGGATGGTTCCGGGAGTCAGGCCCTGCGGCAATGTCGCTGGAAGAACGCATCGACAGCCTGTCAGAGGGCATAGACCGCTATCGCGCATCGGTGCATGACGCGCGGATGGACACGGCCTCTTTGATCGAACGTTTTGGTTCTGGAGCAACAGAAGCGCGCAAATATCTGGAGGCGCTAACCGAGGTGCGCCGTCGAGAGGCTTTGCTGAAAACAGGGGCCATTGCAGAGAAAGTAACTGTGGGCCGTGGTTCTGCCGCCTATGCCGATCAATTTAGCCAACGCGACATCGCCGCCCAGTTTGGATTGGGGACGGATCGAATTGGAAACGATCTGCGCCAAAATCTCGTGAAGGAGGTTGGGGCAGCCTATGCAGAAATCGATGCAACAACCAATGATACGATTGAAAAACAGATCGCCGCATGGCAACGCACCTATGATGTTACATCCAAAGCGGCCGAGGCCGTTGACGGTGTGTCTGATAGCGAGAACAAGCACCTTAGTCTGATCGCGGAACAGATCTTGCGTCTTCAGGAATTGTTGGCGCTGGACGAGGCCAGCAAACGTGCGGCAGATGCGCAGGTTTCAAAGCAAAGGGATATGCTGGCCGAACTGGAGCGCGAGGTCCAGATCAACGAGGCAACAGCACAATTCGGGGCTGACAGCGCACAAGTGGCGAACCTGCGACTGGCGCACGAGCGCGAAATTTATGCGCAGAAGGTTGAAGAACTGGGGGTGGCCAAAGAATTGAAGGCCACGCTGATGGCCACATGGGACAAGGCCAACCAGCCCCGGAACCCGATGGCGGAATGGGCAGCAAGTGCATATGAATATGCCTCTGCCCGGGTGAAATCAAATTATCAGGAAGCCGCCTCGGCCCAAAAGATGCTGCAAACTCTGCAGCAGGAAAACGCGATCCGTGCCGCGATCCTGCGGTATGGTGAAGGATCGGCGCAGGTTGCACAATTGCGCGCGCAATCCGAGCGTCAGGTATTCGAGAATACGCTGGACACAATGAATGTGTCTGCCGATCTGAAGGCTGAACTGCTGGCGGCGTTTGAGAAAGGCCAGGCGCTGGCTTCACTCAATATGGCAGGCGGAGTTTCAAGTGCAGCTGCAGAGGCCGAAAGGCTGGCCGCTGCCCTTGGTATTTCCTTGCAAACCGCCGCCCAGATCGCTGCAATGGGACAATCCGGCGCGGGTGCCGGTCGCGGTGGTGATCCACGCAAACAGGGCGGCAGTATTTCGGACTGGCAGAATAAAGATGCCATCGTGTTCCTTGAAAACTGGAAGCCGCCCCGCAAACATCGCGGTGGTGGCGGTGGAAGCCGCAAACAGGAAGATGCGGCCAAAAAGCTGATCCAGAGTCTGAAGGACGAACTGGCGGTCCTGCGGGAAACCGATCCGGTGCAAAAGGAAATGCTGCGCAACCGCGAGGCACTGGCGCATGCAACAGCGGCGGAAAAGCAGACCATCGCCGATCTGATCGCACAGCGCAACAACGAGACCCGGACGCTGGAACAGCAAAAGGAAACATGGGATCTTCTGACCGACACAACCTATAACGCGCTGGATGGTCTGATCTTGCAAGGCAATACATTGGCCGATGTGATGGACAATGTAGCCCAGAGCATAGAGGCGGCCGCGTTGAAAGCCATTCTGCTAGGGGAAGGCCCGCTGGCCGCCCTGTTGGGCACGGGCGGCTCGGGCGGGCTGATCGGTATGGTTTTGGGAGCGGCTTTCCCCGGGCTGAAACCCGCCTCCATTCCGGCGAATGCCGATGGCGGCATGATCTACGGCCCCGGGTCCGGTACGTCGGATGATGTGCTGATGTGGGGCAGCAGTGGCGAATTTATGGTCAATGCCGCCGCAACCAAAAAACATCGCGGGCTGCTGGAACTGATCAATGCGGGTAATGACATTCCGGGCCTTGCCGCCGGTGGGCTGGTTGCCCCTGCCTATATGCGCGGTCAGGGTGCGTCCGGTGCTGTGTCACAGGCTCCGCTGATCGTGATCGAAAACCAGTCCTCTACACCGGTTCACGGCGAAGTCGAGGAATCCGTCGACAGCAGCGGGCGGCGATCGCACAAGCTGGTGCTGGCCGATGCCGTGGGGGATGCCATGACCACGGCCGGAGGCGGGGCCGATCGCGTTCTGAAGCGTAAATACGGGTTGCGGCCCGGGGGGGCCTTACGATGAACATTGCCACTTGGCCCGAGAGCCTGCCGCGCCCGATGCGAAACGGGTTCCAGTCACAGCTGCAGGACGGACGCAAAAGCAAATCCGGTGAAACCGGCCCACCCGCATACCGGCGACGTTTTTCCAGCGTGGTGCGGGAATATTCAATGACGATTGACGTGCCGCGATCCGAGAAAGCGGTCTTTGACAATTTTTACCGGACAGCAACAAAACTGGGCACCAAACCGTTCTGGATGCCCGACCCGACAACCGATGGCTGGTCAATGCTGGATGCCAGCGGCAACCCGTTGCTGACTGGCAGCGGCGCGCCGCTGCTTTTGTCGGCCCGCTGGCTGTGCCTGTTCGGTGCATCGACCCCGCGCGAAACCGTCAAGGGCATCCGGTTCCGGATCGCATTCCAGATCTCGGTGCTGCCATGAGACGGGTTTCACTAAACGCCCGTGCGGCCCTTGAAGAAGCCAGCAGCCCCGAAGTCGAGGTCGTTCTGCTGACCGTCGAGCATCCGGAGTTACCCGCCCCTGTGCGCCTGTCAACCGATCCGACCGAACGCCTGTCGATCGATCCACTGCTTTATGGCACCCGATCCAGCTGGTCCGGGGCGGACCCGCAGACCGACCCTTATCTGTTCATTCTGGCCTCGGCCGAGTTCCCGTCCGATCTGGAAGACGCACCCGCTGCGGCCACATTGGTGCTGGAAAATGTCGACAATGAAATCGCGCATCTGTTGCGCAGTTTCACCGACCGGCCTGTGGTGCATATGGCGGTGGTTCTGGCCTCCTCGCCCGATCTGGTCGAGGCGGAATACCGCAACCTGAACATCATCGGTGTAGACGGCAATGCAGGCGAGGTCTCGATCTCGATTTCCCGCGCGCCCATCGAGGAGGAATCCGTGCCGATGGACAGATTTACCAAAGACCGTTTTCCGGGGCTGTTCCGCTGATGGCGTGGTCCGACGGATATATCGGCATCCCCTATGCTGATCGGGGGCGCGGCTTTGACGGGTGCGATTGCTGGGGACTGGCACGGCTGGTCTATGCGCGGGAACTGGGGATCGCCCTGCCATCCTACACAGAAAGCTATTCCAGCGCCGAGGAAGCCGCAGAAGTCGCCGCTTTGCTGGATCGCCGCCATGACAAACAGATATGGCAGCCGGTCGAAAACCCGCGTCCGTTCGATCTGATCCTGTACCGGCACGGGCGGTTGTCGACCCATGTGGCCATCGTGATCGATGATCGCTGGATGTTGCATATCCAGTCCGATGATGCAGCCAAGATCGAGGACCGCACAGATCCGCGCTGGGTATCGCGTTTTGTCGGCGTTTATCGCCATATTCAAACCCGGTTAAAGGAGGATTGAATGACGGTCCCTGTAATGGCCTCCCCGCTGCTTGATCCCGGACAGGGCCGCATCAATGCTGCCTTGCCCGAGGGGCTGACCTTGTTGGAAATGGTAAAGCGCACGATGCCGGACCTGCCGGTTTACGAGCACGAGAATTTGCGGCTCTGTCTGGTGACCGCCAACGGGGCACAAATCATCGAGCGCCGGTTCTGGCACTGCACCCGCCCATGCACCGGCGTGCAGGTCATCATCCGGCTGATTCCGGGCAAGTCGGCCCTGCGCAGCATCCTGACCGTTGTTATTTCGGTGGTGGCACTGGCCTTTGCACCTGCAGTTGCGGGTTTTTTCGGGATCACCAGCAAACTGGGGATCAGTCTGATCGCTGCCGGTCTAAATGTGGTCGGGTCGCTGCTTTTGAATGCACTGATACCGGTGCCGACACCCGATGATATCAGCAAAAAGAACACCTATTCGATTTCCGGTTTGCAGAACGCCCTGCGCCGGGATGAACCCGTTCCTCTGGTTCTGGGAAAACACCGGTTTGCGCCGCCATACGGTGCGATGTCCTACACCGAGATCGTGGGGGACCAGCAGTATATCCGCGCCTTGTTCTGTTTTGGCTATGGCCGTTTGTCCTTAAGCGGTTTCAAACTGGGAGAAACCCTGATCGACGATTACAGGGATGTCGATATCGAGGTGCGTGAAGGTGTGGAGGGTGATGCGCCCATAACACTGTATCCAAATCAGGTGCTCGAGGATCCAACCAGCATCGAGCTGACCCGTCCATATCCGCGTGATGATGCGGGTGAATATGTACCCGGAGGCACACCGATCGAAACCCCGATCCGCCGCTATACTGCGGTGGATACAGAAACCGCATCGGTCATTCTGGCATTTCCCAGTGGGCTGTTCTGGGTCGATGGCAAAGGCAAAGTCCGCGCTGCAACCGTGGAAATCAGAATCCGGCAACGTCTGGTAGGGGATGTAAGCTGGCAAGATGTTGAAACCCTGTCGATCTCGGCGAGCGAACGGTCAGGTTTCTTTCGCCAGCATACATGGAAATTGCCATCGCGCGGCCGCTGGCAGATCGAGGTCACCAGAATGACGGCCGAGTCGACATCCTCCAGTGCATCGACCCGATCCTACCTGTCGGCAATCCAGTCGATCCGCCCGGAATATCCGATCAATTTTGACAAACCCGTAGCCCTTGTCGCCATGCGTATCAGGGCGACATACCAGTTGAACGGCGCACTGGATAATTTCAATGCTATCGTCCAGCGTTATGCGCGGGACTGGAATGGGTCGGAATGGATAGAAAACCTGTCCCGCAACCCTGCCACAGCCTATATTCAGGCGCTGGCGGGGCCATCAAATCCCTATCCGGTTTCCGACAGCGAAATCGACTGGGATATGCTGGCCCGCTGGCATGAATACTGCACCGCCAAAGGTCTGAAATACGACTATGTGCACCAGTCCGCCGAAACCCTCTCCGACATGCTATTGAAAATCTGCGCGGCTGGCCGGGCAACCCCGCGCCATGACGGGTTGCGTTGGGGAGTTGTGGTGGACCGTCCCGACGATCTGATTGTGGATCACATCAATCCGCGCAACAGCACGGACTTCACATGGAGCCGTTCGTATTTTGACCCGCCCCATGCCTTCCGTGTGAAATTCTTTGATGAAACAAACGACTATCAGGATGCTGAACGCATTGTGCCGTGGGTCGGCCATACCGGCGATATCACCCTGACCGAGGCCCTGAACCTGCCGGGCAAGACGGACCCGGACGAAATCTGGATTGAGGCGCGCCGCCGCATGTACGAGCTGATGCACAGACCGGATGTGTTTACCGCAATGCAGGATGGCGCGGTGCGTGTTGCCACCCGTGGAGACACGATCATGGGCAGCTTTGATGCGCTGGAACGCAGTCAGGCAGCCGCACGGGTGCTCGAGGTCAGGGATGATCTGATCATTCTGGACGAAACTGTCACAATCGAGCCGGACAAAAACTATGCCATCCGGTTCCGGGTGTTCGGGGCTGCGGATACGATCGGCCAATCCATCGTGCGTGCGGTGGCAGGGGCGATTGGGGAAACCTCTGCCCTACGCCTGCAATCCGGCCAGAGCGGCCCGCAAGTGGGTGATCTGGTGCATTTCGGGATCAAGACAACCGAAAGCATTGCCCTGAAGATCAAGGGGGTCGAGGCGGGCGAGAATTTTTCCAGCATCCTGAATATGGTTGCGGCCGCGCCTGAAATCGAAGATCTGGCAGATGCGGAAATCCCGCCCTCGTGGGACGGTCGGGTCGGCTCATCCCTTGTTCCTACAACCCCGCCACCGGCCCCTGCCGCACCTGAATTCCGGACGATAGCAACAGGGCTGGACGGCACGGGCAATGCTGACCATATTCGTGTGTTGGTCGGGGTCGGGGCGGGATCAACCGCAACAGTAAAAACCCTGAAAATAGAACACAGGTTAGAAGGGGACTCGGTCTGGACACCCGTTGATGTGCCTGTGGCTGATGGAGGTGTGCTGATTGAAAGCTATACCAGCGGTGCCACGGTCGAATTGCGCGCCTCGGCTATCGGAGATGACGGGCAGCAAGGCCCGTACACGCCTGTAATATCCGTAATGATCGGGGCGAATGATCCGTGGATCCCGAACTTTATGCCGATCAGCTCGATTGTTATTCGCGGCAGTATGGGCAGTGCAGCTGTGACCGTGGCTATCGGGACAGTCAATCCGCCGGAGCAAATCCAGCTGTTTCGCGCCCCGACAGGCGTTGCTCTGGATCGCACACTGCATGCGGTTGGCGATCCCTTCCCGGTCAGCCCCGGCACAACGGCTGTCTACATCGACGGGGATGGCACACGGTCAAACCTGCTGGACAATGGCGAGTTTACAACAGCCGCCACTTGGGTGGCAGATACGAACTGGACGGTGACAGATGGTCATGCGGTTCACTTTACGGGCGCGGCTGACAGCCTGCACCAACCGGTCAATGTGACGGCTGGGGAATATTACCGGATTGCGCTTACCGTTTCGGGGCGGACGGCAGGAACCGTAACTCCACGGCTGTCCGGTGGATCGGTTGTCGATGGCACTGCTGTTGCTGTGAACGGTCTGGCGCTCGATCGCATTCAAGCAGCCACGGGCAATGCGACGTTCGAGCTGGTCGCCTCATCCGACTTCGACGGCTCTGTTGATGATGTGGTGACCTTCATGGAAACGCCCGTCTGCATCGCCTCGGGTCTTTATGATTACTATCTGGAACCGCAAACCCTTGGGGGCTTATCCCAAGTGCTGCCCGGGCCATTATCGGGGCCTATAACCACACAGATTGAATAGGGTGTTCATACTATGGCACAAAACGGCGTAAAGACAACAGACCTGCTTGAATCTGCAACGCTGGATTCCCTTCTTGGCAATTTTGCGGGGACGACCGTAAAAATACTTGTGCCGGATATGGCACAACAATTAAAATCAGGTGGGGCATTTGATACATTGCCAATCAGGGCCGGTTTCGGCAACCATCAAGCACTAACCGTTGATAATTTGATGACATACTCGCTGGATCAGCCCGGCACTGTGTCTCAGGGAGATCTGATTTCAGTGGGCGGGTACATTCTCGAAGTGGCGTCCTCTACCGCCACAGATCAACATGAAACAACATCTGGCGGCATCAAGCTGTATGAATCGGGAAATACTTTCACCAGTTTGCAACGGTTCGAGGAGGCTGTTGCGCGGGGTGTTCAGTGGGTTGCGGGCACAATTGTATTGGCAGGAGGTGCTCCGTTCATTTCTGTTTCAGGCGCTTCAGGATTACCTGCACTATCTGGTTTCGAACCATATGGCGTTGTCACCCCGGAGCATTTCGGGACAACACCGGATGGCCCAGCCTTTCAGGCTATGTTCGATTATGCCAGCGTCGCCACCAACAAGGCCGTGAGAATCTGCGGACATTATACGCTAACAAGCGGCTGTTACATCGCAGACCCTCATGGAATGCACATTGACGCGCGTGGGGCTACTTTTGAAACCGCGAACGACATTCTGATGTTTGATCTGAACGCAAAGGCTGATCCGACCTATAGCGACAACGAAAGCCGCCAGAATTTCAACTGGACCGGTGGGAATTTCAAATGCACATTGGCCAGCCCGACAAAGGCCGCCGCGTTCCGGTGGATGGGTTTCCGCAACTCCACCCTGCGACCTGCGCATTTCGAGGGGTTCCATACCAATATCATTATGGGTGGCAAAGACACGCTGCGGGTGGGTGAATTCAAATCATACAACTGCCAGCACAATATCCTGTTCCCGCCTTGGTCTGCTATCGGTGGGCCACTGCTGGTCAACATACACAACATCCACAACAGCCATGCAAATGTAACAACCCCTGCGATCAAATCATACTTACCGTTGGCAGATAGTGAAGTCAGGGATGTCTCATTTAACCTTGGAACTGGCGCTGCACACGTTGCCGCATTGGATATTGAGCGGTCCGTCCTGATTGGGGTTAACACGGTCACAGGCGCGTTCACGGCGGGCGAGACCGTTACCGGCGCGGCGAGTGGTGCAACAATGCTGGTTGCCGAAATGTATACGCATCCTTTCCCCTTCCAAATTGCACAACCATTAACGTGGCTGGTTGGAACAGACAAGTCGGTGGCTAACTTTGTCGCAGGTGAAACTCTGACTGGCGGAACCAGCGGGGCAACGGCTGTGATCGAGGGCAACGCAGCCTATATCGTGCAGAACCCGACATGGCAGAATTTTAAGATAAAAGGCGCGAACCATTTCGAAAGCGGTTCCGGCGCAGCAGGGGCAGTTGGTGTCCGCTTGCGTGACCGTATCAAACGCGGGCAGGGTTCTGTGCAGTTTGATCTAGATCTGGGATCGGTAGGCATCAATGGTGGCGCGGCGGTCGGACTGGTATTGGAAAATCTGTCCGAGGTGGATATTGTCGGGCGCTTTTCACAAACAGCTGCTGGTGGTGTGCCGATTAAATTTGACGCCTCCTGCAAATCTGTGCGGGTCAAAAAACCGGCCATGTTCAGTTCCGGCGTGATTGACCTGAACGGCATGTCCCGAACGGAATTGGACCTGTCAGAATTCAATACGACCTATAGTCTGCCGGAGCTTGTGACGGGCTGGTCAGCAAAGGCTGTTGGAACCGTAGCGACTAATAGCGGGGCAATGATTGACCTTGCTACCGATTTCCCCAAATACAAAACCGTTGGGGGCATAGGCCCCATATCTGCTCGAATGCGTTTCAAAATGGCCGACACAGGATCAGCCGCAGCAACTGCGGCGCGGCCCCGGTTTCGCATTCACCACCCTGATTATGCGACCTCGGCCAACTTCCATGAATTGAATGTTCGCGGTGTGCCGGACAGCGAGCCAAGACAGGCCGAGTTTACTGCGGGGTTAAGCGCGGCTGGCGAGATCGAATATGATAGCATTGAAAGCGGGGCTGCGACCCTAACGGTCAGTGCGTGGGTTACTGGTTTATTTTTCTAAATAGCAGGAGGTCAAAGGGTGCTAGACACACCCTCCGACACGGGGCCAAACCTCTCACAGCTAACCCCGCCGACCCCAACAAGATCAAGGCCGCTCCTGTCCCTCGAGGGAGCGCCAATCTAGAAACGATTCGGTTAATTATGTCTACACATTCCATCCAGAAAACCGCCCCAGTCGCCCCGTATCTGGGCGGCAAGCGCAATCTTGCCAAGCGCATTTGCGCCCTGATTGATGCAGATGACCACCGCACCTATGCCGAACCGTTTGTCGGCATGGGCGGTATCTTCCTGCGGCGCACCCGTCAGCCACGCGCCGAGGTCATCAATGACTACAGCCGCGACGTGGCCAATCTGTTCCGGATTCTGCAACGCCACTACCCGCAGTTTCTGGACCACCTGCGCTTCCAGTTGACCACCCGCGTCGAGTTCCAGCGCCTGCTCGATACCGATCCGGCCACCCTGACCGATCTGGAGCGTGCCGCACGTTTCCTTTATCTGCAGCGCACAGCCTTTGGCGGCAAGGTTTCGGGCCGCAATTTCGGCGTGTCCAAGGACCGTCCGGCACGGTTCAACCTGACCACGCTGGAACCAATGCTCGAGGATCTGCACAGCCGCCTGACGGGCGTGGTGATCGAGTGTCTGGACTTCGGTGACTTCATCCCACGTTACGACAGCCGCAAGACGCTGTTCTATCTGGACCCGCCATACTGGGGCTGCGAGAACGATTACGGCAAAGAGGTGTTCACCCGCGCGGATTTCACCCGGTTGGCAGATGTTCTATCGGCCATTAAAGGCCGCTTCATAATGTCATTAAATGATGTTGAAGGGGTGCGTGAAACCTTTGGGCGGTTCAATATCGCGCAGATCAAAACCACCTATACAATCGGATTGAAGAGCGAAGCACGCGGCGAACGCGGCGAGGTTCTGATTGCAAATTACGATCTGCCGTCACAATAAGGAGCAAACCCTAATGCCCCCAAAAACCTTCTGCTGTAAATATCTGTGGCAAACACTGTAAAATTGCGTGGCGAGCTACACTGTGTGTAGCTCGCCACGCAAGCGTTTATGCGCTGTCACTGAATATTGGATAGCTAGGTATTTCTGACAGACAACCAAACGGGAGAGTTATTGCTGGATAGGCACCACTTAAAGTAAAGAATAACAATGTTTATTTACATTGCCGATAGTTTAAAAGGCGAATATTTATAAAGGCCCTAATCGAAAGAAACGAGTCGCATGAAGAAATTAATATTGGGAGATCACCATAGATGGTTGAAAGTGAAAAGACGCCGTCGAGAAATTGTACTTTCCCGAAGCGAGAAATTTAAAAGCATTCATCAAGAAATTATCGTAAATGCCCCAACAATCCTCAGCATATCAATGAACCCTTCTGGTACAATAAACTTCTTTGACGAATTTAAAAGCGCCGTATTCACAAAGAAAAAAATCCAAAAAAGGGGGAGATGGAAAACTGCATCAGCCTACATAGACCTATCAAGGATCACACGCATTTCCGTTCCCGCAGCAGTAATACTATCAGCGGAACTTGATAGATGGCGACGGCTTCAAAACACACACTTACGCGCTAGAAATCTATCATCTTGGGAGCCTCGAGTTAAAAGCTTGCTGGCTGATTTAGGCTGTTTTGAGCTTGTTGGAGCGCAAAGAGTTTACCCAACCACGCAAAAATATCAGGAGAACATCACTGTTCTAAAACTGAGATCTGGAGAAAAGTCTAATGGCCAAGAGCTTCAACAACTGCAATTAGATTTATCACGGATATTTCAGGCATTCGTTGCAAACCCCAAAATCTACCAAGGATTATTAGAAGCTGCCAACAACTGTATTGACCACGCTTACCCTGACATGGGAGCAATCAGACCCAAATACTCATATGCGGGGCACCGATGGTGGGCAACAGCCTGCGTTGACATGCGAAACAATTCGTTAAGATTTTTCATCTACGATCAAGGGGTAGGCATTCCAAGAACTATTGGAGAGAAAGCCGATTGGCGGCAAGCATTATCAAAAATTCCAGGTATAAGCATGTCAAATGATGCGACTACAATCGATGGTGCATTCGAAATTGGGCGTACAAGCACTGGAATAGATGGTCGAGGACGTGGGTTAAATCAAATGAGAGAAGCCACTGAAATTGCAGATAATGCATACATCCGTATTGTTAGTGGTAAAGGAGATGTGAAGTATAATTGTAGCCGCAATAGTGAAAAACAGCAACTTCCTGCCCATATAGGTGGGACACTGGTAGAATGGAGTATACCCATTGATGCATTTTGATAGTATAGATAGGATCATGACAAATATACGCATAGCAGACTATACTAAATTCCCTGGCGGAAGATATCGCAGACACGGAAACGGAAGTGGTGAAGAATTTCGCGAAACCATTCTTGGGCCTGCTCTGGAAAGTGAGAACAAAGTTACGGTATATTTGGATGATGTTGCCGGATACCCAGCCTCCTTCTTAGAGGAAGCATTTGGGGGGCTTGTACGGGAAAAAGGATATTCCTTAGTGGAACTCGAACGCGTACTAACTATTAAAGCAGAGAATGATCTTTATTCTGTATATTCTGATCTTGCATGGGAGTATATTCAGGACGCAGCAAATCATATGGCAGAACCATAATAATATGTTTTCGTGGGTTACTTTTGGTGCAGGAGCAGCTGGTGCTTTCACCGCTCATTTCGTCGCGAAATTTATTGACCGCCAATTTACCATTGGTGCTGAAGCTGAAAAACGCAAGGATGTTGATCTTGCAGCTTTTTGCGATGCTCTAGATGGTATTCAAAAGTGCTGTGTGAGAATGTGGCTCGAAAATCCAAAAGACCTTGGGACTAAAGAGATAGAACTGCAAGCTATCATTACCGCTAATTTAAAATTACTAACCCTAATAAATTCCGAATTATTTCGATGTGATATCGATCATAAAGAAGACAACAAGAAATCAATAAAAGAAATCATCAAGACAGCAAGTGGTAAAGATTTTGGCGATCCAGATCGTAAGATTGATAAAGAGATAGTTCTTGCTGTAACTGAACAAATAGTCAGCCTTAAACATCAGATAAAAGTTCACAGGAGAACTTTGCCCCGCCATTGGCTTGGTTAACTTAATAAACCCCAACCACTTCCTTTGTTTTGCTATTTTCGCAATTGCATTTTGTTCACCTATTGTTCATGATCGCGGAATGATATCCAGCCTTCAACCCGGCCAGCTTCTGGCGCGTGGCACTTGCCGCCATCTGCGCGATCTGGGCTATGCCTGCGTCACCGAACTGGTGCCCGCGCGGGGCTTGCGGGTGGATGTGATGGCGCTGGGGCCAAAGGGTGAAATCTGGGTGGTCGAGTGCAAATCATCCCGTGCCGATTTTCAGGCCGATCAGAAATGGCAGGGCTATCTGGAATGGTGTGACCGGTATTTCTGGGCGGTGGATCAGGACTTTGACACCGATCTGCTACCAACCGAAACCGGCCTGATCATTGCCGACGCTTTCGATGCCAAAATCATTCGAAACGGTCCGCAAACCAAACTGCCCGCCGCGCGTCGCAGCGCCCTGACACGCAAATTTGCCCGCCATGCCGCCGCCCGTTTGCAACGTCTGCAAGACCCCGATGCAGGCGCTATTTTCCACCCGTAACGGTTTTCGCCGCCGCTGTCAGTTCCTCGGCGATTTCCAGCGCCTCTTCTGGCGAGAAATCCATTGGCAGGTCGATCCCTTCGGCCTCGATATAGATGCGGACCATGCCCAGCGAGGTGGGGCCGATCTGGATATTTGCAGTGATATCGCTTTCGCTGTCGATGCTCATATTCGGGTCTCCGGTTGAATGAAGGACAGCGATACGCAGATTCATCCGCTTTTTCAAGCATGGCCTCTTGCAAAGCGCACAATCGGGCGCTAATTGGACACCGTGTGCCGGCGTAGCTCAGTTGGTTAGAGCGCTTGATTGTGGATCAAGAGGTCCCCCGTTCAATTCGGGGCGCTGGTACCATCCAAATTTTCCTGACGATCCAATATTGGGCTGCGAAAGCGCGCTTCATACGCGCCGATGGTGACGTTTAGCTGCCGTTTGAAGGCGCGCTGCATGTGCTGATAATTGCTGAACCCCGCAAGGCCGATGGCTTTGGCCGCGGTGCTGCCTGCCGCGATGATGTCACTGGCACGTTTCACCCGCAGGCGTTCCAGAAACTGCGCAGGTGCCACACCGGCTTCTTTGACGAAACGGCGCGACAGGGTGCGCGGTGTCATCCCGGCAACATCGGCCATGCTGTTCAGGGTCCATTCATGTTGTGGGGATTGGACGATCTGATCCAGCAGTTTTTGCAGGCCGGTGTCGGCGCAAAATTGTGCTTCCAGTATATCGGCAAACTGGCTTTGCCCACCTGCCCGCTGTAGATAGACCACCATCTCGCGTGCCACAGTCAAGGCGCTGGCCGCGCCGCAATCACGCCGCACCACGGCCAATGCAAGATCAATACCCGAGGCCACCCCCGCCGATGTCATCACCGGAGGATCGGCGAAATATAGCTGCCCTATCTGCCAATCCACTGCGGGAAACAGGCGGTGTGCCTGACCTTTGCGGTTCCAGTGGGTTGTAGCGCGCCGCCCATCCAACATACCCGCGCCCGCCAAAATCAAAGCGCCGGAGCAGACCGAGATCAGACGCCCGTGGGGGCGGGTGGATTGCCAATTGCCGATAATGTTTAATGTGGTTTCATCGCCCAGCATATGATCCGTGCCATTGCCGCCGGGGATCAGAAGATCATCCGCCATACTATCGGGGGACAAGGGCGCGTCAGCCATCAAACACAACCCGCAAGAGCTGCGCACTGGTTGACCATTCGTTGAAACATATCTGACGGAATAGGCCGGAGTGTCGTCGCGCAAGGCCGAGGAAAACACCTGCGCTGGTCCGGCAATATCAACGATATTGGCATCATCATAGATCAGCAAGTCGATGTAGCGGGGCGTTTTGTCCATATTTGATGATGATATGACATTTCGGACAAACTTGGCAATGATTAATCTGGCAACACGGCATTGTAAAAGGAGCCCTTATGTTTACCCGCAATTTCACCCTTATCCTGCTTGCCAATATCATTCTGGGGTCGGCCATGCCGATCCTGATCATCACTGGTGGTCTGGCCGGGGCGCAATTGGCTCCCAGCCCGTTTCTGGCAACGCTGCCACCATCGATCCAAATGTTGTCAGGCATTCTGGTGGCGGCTCCGATTTCATTGTTTATGGGGCGGTTCGGCCGCAAGGCAGGTTTTTTGTTGGGGGCAAACTTGTTGGTGAGTGGCGGTTTAATGGGGGCTGTTGCGCTGGTTAAGGGGTGGTTTGTTATCCTGTGTCTGGCCCATTTTCTGATGGGTGCTGCACTAATTGCGGTTAACTATTTTCGCTTTGCCGCTGCCGAGTCCGTCCCCGCCGAGCGCAAAGCCAGTGCCATTTCCCTGACGCTGGCTTCTGGGATTGTGGCTGCATATGTCGGACCAGCGGTATTTTCGTTTAGCAACGACTATTTCGCGCCTGTTTCATTTGCGGGGGCCTATTTGGCGATTTGTGTCTTGGCTATTATCGGCGCGATCCCCGTTTTGTTCTTATCAGGAGTGTTAGAGCAAAGGGGAGGGGCAAAATCCAAACACACGGGGGATACATGGCACGTTATCGCGCGGCGGCCGGACGTGGCGTTGGCGATTTGTGCTGCGGCGCTATCGCAAGCGATTATGGTCTTGTTGATGACGCCTACACCGCTGGCGATGGTGGCTTGCGGGTTCGAACAGGGGCAGGCGGCGGATGTGATCCGCTGGCATGTGATTGCGATGTTCGCACCGGGGTTCGTGACGGGGCCGCTGATACGGCGCTTCGGTGCGGGCAAGATCATTGCCGCAGGGCTGCTCACGCTTGGGGCCTCGGCAATGGTGGCACTTGGCGGGACGGGCCTTGGATATTTTTACATATCGCTTGTGTTGCTGGGGGTGGGTTGGAATTTTGGCTTCATTGGTGGCACCCATATGCTCCAATCGGTCCTGAGCGAGCAAGAACGCCCTATTGTGCAGGGGGTGAACGATACTTTTCTGGCAATCGCCTCCTTTTGCGCATCTCTGCTGTCTGGCGTGTTGTTTGCGGGCATCGGATGGGGTGCGATCCTTGCCGGGGCTTTGCCGTTACTGGCCATCGCCAGCCTTGGACTTTGGGGGCTGACACACCGGATTGGTCAAATAGATAGGGTATAATCACATAATTCAGGGTTATTGCACCGTTTTGCCGTGAACTCCGGTTGCCTTTTCTTTTGTTAATGCCTAGGTGGCACGCTTCGGGTACAACCGCGACACGCCGTTCCGCCCAATTTGCAATCTGAAAGAAAAATCCGTGACCGACCTATCCGACCTGATAACCCCGCTGGCCCGCGCGCTCTCGCGCAAAGGCTATGAAACACTGACCCCTGTGCAACAGGCGATGTCGGATCCTGATCTGGTGGGGCGCGATGCATTGGTATCGGCGCAGACCGGTTCGGGAAAAACCGTGGCCTTCGGGATTGCGATGGCCGCGACATTGCTGGATGGTGGCGAAAGTTTTGGCCGCGCCGGCGCCCCCAAGGCGCTGATCATTGCGCCAACGCGCGAACTGGCCTTGCAGGTGATGCGAGAATTGCAATGGCTGTATGCCGAAACCGGTGCGCGATTCGGCTCTTGTGTGGGCGGCATGGACGCCCGCACCGAACGGCGCACGCTGGATCGCGGTGTTCACATCGTTGTCGGCACGCCGGGCCGTCTGCGCGATCACCTGACGCGCGGCGCGCTGGACCTGTCCGATTGCGCCTGTGTGGTGCTGGACGAGGCCGACGAAATGCTTGATCTGGGCTTTCGCGAAGATCTGGAATTCATTCTGGACGAAGCACCGAAGGATCGCCGCACCCTGCTGTTTTCCGCCACGGTTTCACGCCCGATTGCGGTGCTGGCCAAGACTTATCAGCACGACGCAGTGCGGATCGAAACCAAGGGCGACACCAAGCAACACAGTGATATCGAATATCGCGCGCTGGTGGTGAAACCGGCCGACAAGGAAAACGCGATCGTCAATCTGCTGCGTTATTACGAGGCGCAAAATGCGCTGGTGTTCTGTTCCACCCGCGCCGCCGTGAACCATATGACCGCGAAATTCAACAATCGCGGCATGTCGGTTGTGGCGCTGTCTGGCGAGTTAAGCCAGAACGAACGCACCCACGCGCTGCAATCCATGCGTGATGGACGCGCACGGGTCTGTATCGCCACCGATGTCGCCGCGCGCGGGATTGACCTGCCGGGTCTTGATCTGGTGATCCACGCGGACCTGCCACAAAACAAAGAGGCGCTGTTGCACCGCTCGGGCCGCACCGGTCGGGCGGGGTCCAAAGGGGTTTCGGCCCTGATCGTGCCGATGAGCCAGCGCAAAAAAGCCGAACGCCTGTTGGGCTGGGCCAAGGTTACCGCAAAATGGGACACACCGCCCACCGCCAAACAGGTCGAGGAACGCGATAACGAACGCTTGTTGGAAGGCTTCAAGGTCAGCGGCGAAGTGGATCAGGAATTCGTGGCAAAACTGCTGGCGGCCTATACGCCCGAGCAGATTGCAGCGGCCTATATCACCCAGTATCGCGAACAGCGCTCGGCGCCAGAAGAACTGCAAACCGTTTCGGTCACAGGACCGGACGTGCGCAGCCCGCGTGACGAATTTGCCGAAAGCACATGGATATCCCTGACCATCGGTCGCAACCAAAAGGCCGAGCCACGCTGGCTGTTGCCGATGCTGTGCCGCGCCGGTGACATCACCAAACGCGACATCGGGGCAATCCGCATGCAGCCGGACGAAACATTCGTGCAGTTGAACGCGCAGATCGCCAATGATTTCATGAAGGCACTGGGCGGCAAGAAAGAACTGGAAGAAGGCATCAAGGTGACGGTGCTCGACACCCCTCCAGACCTTGGCCCGCAGCCACGCGGCAAACCCCAAGGTGGCAAAAAACGCCCCTACAAACGCCGCGAAGGCGGGGATGAGCGACCCGCCTATAAAGGCAGGAAAAAGTGGGACAGCGATCGCGATGGCGGCAAGCCCGCTTACAAGGGCAAGGGCGACCGCGATGGTGGCAAACCGGCCTATAAGGGCAAAAAGAAATGGGATAGCGACGATAGCGAAAGCACACGCACACCCTACAAGGGTAAATCCAAGTGGGATACGGGCGGCGACAAACCGGCCGGCAAGGGCAAGCCAAAGTCGGCGACGAAATACGACAGCAAGCCACGTCACAAAGAGGCGCCCAAGTCTGATTTTGCGCCGAAATTCGGGGGCGAAGCGGATGCGATGCCCAAACGCAAAGGGGGCAAGCCACGGCCCAAAAATTTAGGCGCCAATGATCGGGGCGGGGCGCGTAAACCGCGTCACAAAGACAGCGGCAAGGGCAAGTTTGCCAAACCTTCAGGCAAGAAAAAGACCTATAAACCCAAGGGAAAGTAAGAACGCAGGCGCGGGGTGCCCAAGCCCCGCATTACTGTTTCGGATGGCCTTTATTCGGTGGCGCAGCGAGTCCTGACTCTAAATATCATCCACCACATCCTGCCTTTGTTCGCCCAGCCCTTCAATACCCAACGTCACCACATCTCCGGCCTTTAGAAAACGCGGTGGCTTTTGCCCCATACCAACACCCGGAGGGGTGCCGGTTGATATAATATCACCCGGATGCAGGGTGAAAAACCGGCTAAGATAGCTGACCAGATGCGCAACCCCATAGGCCATTGTCGCGGTGCTGCCGTCCTGTTTTCGATCCCCGTTCAGGTCCAGCCACAGTTTCAGGTTTTGCGGGTCCGGCACCTGATCGGCGGTCACCAGATACGGGCCAACCGGCCCAAAGTTGTCGCATCCCTTGCCCTTGCACCACTGCCCTTCCATTTCAATCTGAAAGGCACGCTCGGATACATCGTTGATCACGCAATACCCTGCCACATGGTCCAGCGCGTCGGCCTTATCCACGTATTTTGCGGCTTTGCCGATGACCACGCCCAGTTCCACCTACCAATCGGTTTTTGTCGAGCCGCGCGGCACGATGATCGGGTCATTGGGGCCACAAATGGCGCTGATGGCCTTCATGAACAGCACAGGCTCCGAGGGCACCTTTAGGCCCGTCTCGGCGGCGTGGTCGGAATAATTCAGGCCAATACCCATGAATTTGCTTGGCCGTCCGACACAAGCCCCAAGGCGCGGGGTGCCATTGACCTTGGGCTGGGTGGACAGGTCCAGCGATTTCAGCCGGTCCAGATTGGCCAGCACGTCACCCGCAATGTCGGCAACCACGCCTGACAGATCGCGCAGATCGCCATTTTCGTCAATCGCACCGGGCTTTTCCGCGCCCCGTTCGCCGTATCTTACCAGTTTCATCGCATCCTCCTGAAATAACCCATCCGTATGGCTAGTGTTCAATCCTGACAGTCTGCCGCAACGCCCCGCTATCTGCATCATAGATCAAAATCTCGCCCTTGTCCGTCACCACTTTATACCAGCCCTTACCCATCATAAAAAACGTCTAAACCGATGGGTAAGAGACGGACCTAGCCACAGGCAAGGATACAAAAAAGGCGCGTTATGCAAGACGCGCCCTTTGTTTTCTCAAGCGTTGACATAGCTAGCCCAGCGGATCAGGCCCAAAGTCGTTTTCGCCTGTTGTGCCTTTCAGAAACCCCAACTCAATCAAAGCCCATATTCCAACCACAAAAGAAATTAAACTGACAGCCATCGCGATTGACCCTGGAACAAGCATTTCGAATTCGCCCATTCCAAACATCGATCGCATCCGGCCCACGCCCATCATGCCACCGGTTTCAATGGCTTCTTTCATATCCACAACAGTGTAATCTATTTTGAAAGCCTTCATCAGATTTGAAACAATTCCGGGAAAAAAGAAGATCAGCAGCCACGGCATTGCCGGTTTGTTGCGATCATGCAGGCGTTTTACGGTGATGGCCGCTGCGGGATATAGCAGTATAAGCGAAATGATAAGCGATACCGATTGATGCATTTGGCCTGTTACGGCCATAGTGGAACCAAGAATAAAGATGAATAAAAAAGAAATCAGTATCAGCCCGAGAATCCCCAGCCAGAAGGAACTGCGCGAAATTCGTCCGTCAAATGATGTGAAAAGGTCCATTGATTGCTCCTGTTAAATGCGTAACAGTCATTAATACACCAATAGCTGTAACGCCCATCGGAGCAAAATCAAATTTATTCGGATTGCAATGGCAGCAAATATTACCCGACCGCATTCCTGAATTCAGGGCGACCATGCTTTGATGGCGTTTTGCACGGGTTCTTTCCCGCGATGCGAATTGCCATCAGGTGTGATTAGAAGATCAAGGTTCTTCAGACCGGCCAGCGGCGACAGGTCTTTAACGCGGGTGTCCGAGAGACCAAGCGTTGAAAGGCTTTCAAGACCAGCCAGTGGGGATAGATCACTGATTGGGGTTTTATAGGCATCAAAAGTTGTAAGATGGGTCAACCCGGCAAGTGGTGACAAATCACCGACTTTGGTTTCCCGGATAGAAAGCGTTTCAAGGTTCATCAGACCTGCCAATGCAGACAAATCGTTAACTTTGGTATTGTTAATAATTAGCTGCTTAAGGTCGACCAGTCCCCGCAACGCTGTAAGGTCACGGATTTTGGTTTTGTCCCCAAAAAAATAGACAAGGTTTTTCATACCGGCCATTGGTGACAAATCATGCACATTTGTTCCGGAGATAAAAAACAGTTTAAGATTTGTCAGCCTTACTAGAGGCTTCAGATCGTCAATTCGTGTTTCGGAAGCATTGATAGCTTCAAGATTTGTTAACATGGCCAATGGCGACAGATCTTGGACCTGAGTATAGCCGATATCAATTGCGTTAAGATTTATCAGATTTGCCAAAGGTGACAGATCGGCAACTTTGCTGCCAGCAGCCTCTATGTCTTTAAGGTTTGTCAAACCAGCCAATGGTGACAAATCGCTAACTCGGGTTCTAGAGATAACAAGCACCTCAAGATCGGCAAGACCAGCCAGTGGCGACAGGTCGAAATCATGCTGTATTACAACCACCTTGGCTTTTTCTGGGTAACATTTACCTTCGATGGTGTAGCCGATTTCATCTTTATCCGTTTTGCAATCAGGCGCGGGCAATGACCCAGCTAAGACCGCAGAAGCCACACCGATAGTCGCGATAGTAACAATGCAAAGGGCAAGGTTGCGAATAGTGTTGCCCCCAAATTCGACCCGCGGAAATGCACGTTGTTGATTTGATATTAGCATGAAAACCCTTTTCTCCGAAACCCTGTGCAGGGAGCGTGACAAACCAAACAGATGTTGTCAAATCCCGCGCCCCAATTTTTCTAACGCTCTACCTGAATTGTCTGCCGCAATGCGCCACTATCTGCATCATAGATCAAAATCGCGTCCCCGTCCGTCACCACTGCATACCACCCCTTGCCCATCGTAAATGCGGTGGCTTGGGCACCTTCAGGCAAAGTTATACTGGCAGGCAGTTCCGGTCCGGTGGCCACCGGCGCGGGTTTGCCATTAATCCGCATGACAAGCAGGCCGATGATCACTACAACGCCCACAATCATTGTGCCGGTCAGGATTGTCACCAACCGGCGCAGGAATTTCAGGTTGGCCGGCTCTTCCGGCTCAAGCGGGGCGTCATTCATGGCTGAAACATCCTCTGATACAGTAACCGTCGAAATCGGGCCAAACCCGTTTCCGCGTCTTGATAAGGCGTTATCAAGGGATGTGCCAGAGGGCGCGAACCTTAGCCGTTCGCGTCTGGCCAAACTGATCGCCGCCGGTATGGTGCGTCTGAACGGGGTGGTCGAGGTGAACCAGAAGGCTAAAGTGGTCGAAGGGGATGTGGTGGAAATCACCGTGCCGGTTGCCAGCGAAAGCCATATCGAGGCCGAGGATATTCCCCTGACCGTGGTGTTCGAGGACGACGATCTGATCGTCATCAACAAGCCCGCCGGAATGGTGGTGCACCCTGCCCCCGGCACGCCAAACGGCACTTTGGTCAACGCCCTGATGCATTATTGCGGCGACCGGCTATCGGGTGTGGGCGGCGTGGCGCGGCCCGGCATTGTGCACCGGATCGACAAGGACACCTCGGGCCTGCTGGTGGTCGCCAAATCGGATGTGGCACATCAGGGGCTGGCGGCGCAGTTTGAAAAACACACGGTTGAACGGCGTTATCTGGCGGTGGTTTACGGCGCACCGGATGCATCCGACCCACGGGTGCGGGGCGTGAAGGGTGTGAATTTCGAGGCCGGAAACATCATGCGCATCACCACGCAATTGGCCCGCCACAAAACGGATCGCCAACGACAAGCGGTGCTGTTCGGCTCGGGGCGCCATGCGGTGACACGTTCGCGGATCATCCAAACCATAGGCGAACCTGTGGTGGCATCCCTGATCGAATGTTGGCTGGAAACCGGCCGCACCCATCAAATCCGCGTGCATATGGCCCATGCCGGTCACAGCCTGATTGGCGATCCCACCTACGGCGGGCGGCGCAAGCTGTCGGTCAAGGCGGTTGGCGAGGCCGGACAGGCCGCCGCGCGTGCCTTTCCACGACAGGCCCTACATGCCGCAACATTGGGGTTCAAACACCCCGTAAGCGGCGAAAACATGCGGTTTGAGGCAGAAATGCCCGAGGATATGGCGAAACTGATTGCCGATCTGACACGCAAAAGCACATCAACGTGAGGTTTTGTCACAAAGATGGACGTTTTTTCATGTTATATTCATATAGAGTTAACGAGGACTGAATATTGACGATAAGCAGGAAAGAAACTTGAAATCTGCGAAATCGTGACTACCTGAATGTTAACGCACTAAACATAACTGCGAAGAGGGCACTGAACTTGGGCAATTACACAAATCTTCCCGCGCCGACCCCTGAAGGGGGGTTGAACCGCTATTTGCAGGAAATCCGCAAATTCCCGATGCTGGAGCCGGAAGAGGAATACATGCTGGCCAAACGCTGGGCCGAAACCGAGGATTCGGAAGCGGCGCACAAGTTGGTGACGTCGCATCTGCGGCTGGCGGCCAAAATCGCCATGGGCTATCGCGGCTATGGCCTGCCCACGGCCGAGGTGATTTCCGAGGCCAACGTCGGCCTGATGCAGGCGGTGAAACGTTTTGATCCGGAAAAAGGCTTCCGTCTGGCGACCTATGCGATGTGGTGGATCCGTGCCAGTATTCAGGAATATGTGCTGCGGTCGTGGTCCTTGGTGAAACTGGGCACCACCAGCGCACAGAAAAAGCTGTTCTTCAACCTGCGCAAGGCCAAGGCGCGCATCGGTGCGCTGGAAGAAGGGGATATGCACCCCGATAACGTCAAACGCATTGCCACTGATCTGGGGGTCACCGAAAAAGAGGTGATCTCGATGAACCAGCGGATGGCAGGCTCGGATGCCTCGCTGAACGCAGTGGTCGGGTCCGAGGGCGAAGGCACCATGCAATGGCAGGATTGGCTGGAAGATGAAAACGCCGATCAGGCAGGCGATTACGAGAAGAAGGACGAATTGGACGTGCGCCGCGAATTGCTGGTGCAGGCGATGGACGTTCTGAATGACCGTGAAAAGGACATTCTGGAACAACGACGCCTGCGCGACAAGCCGGTGACGCTGGAAGAACTGTCGGGCCAATACGATGTATCGCGCGAACGTATCCGCCAGATCGAGGTGCGAGCGTTCGAAAAAATCCAGAAACGGATGCGCGAGTTGGCCAAGGAAAAAGGCCTGCTGGAACCCGCATAGGCTGTCAGGGCCAGACCCATAAATCCCGCGAAACTGCATTAACTGACAAAGGCGGCAAATTATGCCGCCTTTTTGATGTCTTGCGGTCGGGCGGCCCTTGTATGCAGCCCCCCTGCCCCCTAGGTTAAGCAGTGGCGGGTTCTGCCTTTCTCGTAAACGGGGTTCAATTCCGGTGGCCTTACTCAACCGAAAGGGAGCTGGCTCTGTCTGGATCCTGGTCCATTTACCCGGCACCCACCTGTACATACAGGTTCTCGGGAATTTACGCACCCCACGGCCTGCGCGGGCCCGCCACATTTGAGTTTATTGGCAGAAAACACATCCTTTCTCTAAACGAGTTGGGTAGACTGGTTTTGGGTGTGGGGTTCAGGTTAATGGGTAGCAGCTATGAGCCATTTCTGGAAATCTTCTGCAGAGCGGCAATAATAACTCCACATCACCTATGCGCGTCAATTACGGAGTTTCAGCTGGTCTTCTAACATTATGGGCGCGCAGCTTGACGCGAAATATTTGGCGATAAGTTCGGGGTCATTTCTATCTGCGGCCTCTCGTGCGCGTGTAAGACAGGAGGCTGTCACGCCTGGTGACAGCACCGCATAAAATACTTTGAAAAACAACCACAGCATAAAAATCACACCGAAGGCACTATATATATACTTCATTTATGTGCTTTCTGAAAAGCTTATGCGTGGTTTTTAATAGCCAACCAATGATCCGAAGTTGACCATCCTCGATAGCTTGGATTCTCTAAGTTCTTAACGGTGGACACAAATGATCTCTTTAATGGTGACATCTACAAGATTTCAAAACCCGAATGGCAGGTAAGCCCACAATATGGCTATTTTGCGGATAAGGACATTGCGGTCCCCAAACACCTAACGCTCCAAGCCCTTACCGGCGCGGTCCCTGCCCCTCGTCCACCGGAATGGCAATCGGTTGCAGTTCCACAATCAACGGATCACGCTTGCCGCCTTTGGGGTCGTCATCCTTTTCCATCCGCATGATCACGATGGCGAATTGCACGCCGGCGAACACAATGCCGTTGAACATGAACAGCATCAGCGCCGCCACCCAGCCCATGCTGGAGGTGCTGACCAGATGCCACATATTCGCGATGTTCAGATACAGCATTGCGCCGACAAAAACGCCGGACAGGGCAAAGCCGAACAGGACATTGCGGATATAAAGGCTGATCAGTTTGGGCATTGGTCACATTCCTTGGCTAGATGCGCTACGGGCAGTTTAGCAAAGGTTGGAATGATTCCAAGCGGTTTCTTGTCGCATTGGGCGAAAGCCGCTTAAAACGCTTCCGGCTTGGCCTCGCGCGCCATGTGGTCCAGCACGGCGTTGACGAATTTGGGTTCGCGGCCATCGGGAAAGAATGCCTTGGCGACATCCACATATTCATTGATCACCACCTTGGGCGGCGTGTCCATGCGCAGCAGTTCGGCACCGGCGGCGCGAAACAGCGCGCGCAGGGTCGGGTCAATGCGTTTCAGCGGCCATTTTGCCACCAGCGCGCGGTCGGTCATCTGGTCGATTGGTCCTTGCGCATCCACCGCATTTTCCAACAGATCGCGGAACAGGTTGGCGTTGCCTTCGGCCATTTCGTCACCGTCATAGGTGGCACCGAAACGATGATCTTCGAATTCCTGACGCACGGCGTCGATGGTTTGGGCGGAGTGTTCCATCTGAAACAGCGCCTGCACTGCATAAAGGCGGGCGGCAGATTTCATTTGGCGTTTATCGGTCATGCTGTCTCGGGTCCATTGTCGGGGCCGCCATCGGCCATCAGGAATTCTTCGGAGGCGGGTAAAAACCCGATCCCTTTTGTCTCGCGGCCCCATTTGCGCGACAATGCCACCAGATGCAAGGCCGCAATTGCAGCACCGCCACCTTTGTTCTGGTCAGCGGGGTCGGCGCGCACTTCGGCTTGTTCGCGGTTTTCCACGGTCAGGATGCCGTTGCCGATGCAAATACCGCGCAATCCCATATGCGAAAGGGCGCGGCTGCTGTCGTTGCAAACAGTGTCGTAATGGGTGGTTTCGCCACGGATCACACAGCCCAGCGCGACAAAACCGTCGAAATTGCTGGTGGCATCGGCAATGGCAATGGCGGTGGGAATTTCCAGCGCACCGGGCACCTCGACCAGATCAAAGGTGGCCCCCGCCCCCTTGATCGCAGCCTTGGCACCGGCCACCAGATTATCGGCGATATCCTTGTAATAAGGCGCAACCACGATCAGCAGCTTCACGGGTTTCTCGAACGCGGGCAGCGGCGGGGTGTAGTGCTGTTCATTGGCGGCCATCAGATCATCTCCTTCGGTATGGCGCGGGTGCCCTCGATGGACAACCCGTAAGCCTCAAGGCCGACGACCTTGGGCAAAGGTGAATTGGTGGCCAGCACCAGACGTTTCAAGCCAAGCGCCGATAATATCTGCGCCCCCAGCCCGTATTGCTTCAGGGTGCGTGGCGCCTGTTCGTCCTCGTCCGACAGTTTCATTTCGGTATCGCGCAGCAGCACGATCAGCCCGCGCCCCTCGTCCGCGATCATCTTCATGGCGGCAGGCAATTCGCAAGCAGGGCTGGGACCAAGGCCCAGAACATCCTCGAGCGGGTTCAGGGCGTGCATCCGCACCAGCACAGGATCATCACCCGTAATGTCGCCCTTGGACAGCACGATATGTTCGGCGCCTTGGGTTTCATCGGTGAAAATCCGCATCATCCAGTCACCGCCAAATTCGCTTGTCACGGCCCGCACGGCGGTTTCATTCACCAGATGGTCATGGCGGCGGCGATAGGCGATCAGATCGGAAATGGTGCCGATTTTCAGATTATGTGCTTTGGCGAACTCGATCAGGTCGGGTAGACGGGCCATGCTGCCGTCCTCGTTCATGATCTCGCAGATCACGCCCGAGGGGTTCAGACCAGCCAGACGGCTGACGTCCACGGCGGCTTCGGTGTGGCCAGCGCGCACCAGCACCCCGCCTTCGCGGGCGCGCAGGGGAAAGATATGGCCGGGAATAGCGATGTCGGCGGCGGTTTTGCTTTGGTCGATGGCCACCGCCACCGTGCGGGCGCGGTCATGGGCGGAAATGCCGGTGGTCACGCCTTCGCGGGCCTCGATCGACACGGTAAAGGGCGTGTCATAGCGGCTGGAATTGCCCGACGCCATTTGTGGCAGGCCCAGTGCGTCGATGCGCTCGCCGGTCAGGGTCAGACACACCAAACCACGGCCGTGTTTGGCCATGAAATTGATCGCCTCGGGGGTGGCCATCTGTGCGGGGATCACCAGATCGCCCTCGTTCTCGCGATCCTCGTGATCCACCAGAATGAACATGCGTCCGTTGCGGGCGTCCTCGATGATGTCTTCGATCGGGGAAATGGCGGTAGGGGTTTCGGTCATTGATATGTCCTGTTCAGGCGCCGAAAAAGGTTTCGGCAGTTAGGTATCCGGCCAGACGGCCAGCGGCGCACCAGTCGCGTTCAAGCGCGGTGTCGCCAATGGCCACTACGCGGTCAGCGGGCAGGTTTTGCGGGTCAAGGGCGGTCAGCAGAATGGCGCGGGTCTGGCCCCATGTATGGTGCAGGCCGGGTGCTGTGATGATGGTGTCCAGCGGGATGTCGGCCTTGGCGGCGGCGCGTTGCATATCCTGCGGGGTCAGCGGCGATTGCACGGCGACCAGACGACCGCAGCGTTGCAATGCGACCAGTTTTTCGCCCCGCTCCGCAGGCAGGCCACCGTTTGCCTTGAGCATGCGCAGCGCATTCGAGGAAAACAGGAACGCCACCACATCATGGCCACTGGTGGCGCGGATCGAGGCGTAGGATTTATAATCCAGCCCCAGTTCCGCGGCGCGTTTCACACGGCGGCGGATCACCTCAATCGGCAGTTTGGGCAGCAGGTCGGCACGGGCCTTGCTCCAGCAATACTTGCGAAATCCCGTACCGGCGGCCATTGTCGGGCCGTTGTTATGGCCAAGGGTCATTGGCCCCACTCCCGCAATCGCGCAACGTAACGGGCCAGCGTGTCGATCTCCAGATTGACCATATCCCCCACTACCGCATCGCCCCATGTGGTGGCGGCTTTGGTGTGGGGGATGAAATTGATGCCGAAATCGGTGCCATTTACCTCGTTCACCGTCAGCGACGTGCCGTTCAGCGCGACCGAACCTTTGGGGGCGATGAAACCGGCCAGCGCATCGGGCGCGCGCAGGGTAACGCGGGTGCTGTCGCCTTCGTCCTGCATGGCGATGATTTCGGCCAACCCGTCCACATGGCCGGACACGATATGCCCGCCCAATTCGTCCCCGACCTTCAGCGCGCGTTCAAGGTTCACGCGCTTGCCACTGGCCCATTTGCCAAGGTTGGCTTTGTCCAGCGTTTCCGCCGAAATCTGCACGTCAAACCAGTTTTGCGGATCCGCGCCCAGCGCCACCACCGTCAGGCAGACCCCATCACAGGCAATGGACGCACCAATGTCGATGCCCGCCACGTCATAGCCGGTGCTGATCCGCGCCTGCATATCGCCGCGCATCTCGACCGCCAGAACCTGACCTATATCCGTGATAATCCCCGTGAACATTGCCGCACTCCTGTTTGCCGGACAGACCTAGCCCCTGCCGCCCCGACTCGCAATACAAAGAAATATACGAATTGCCGCAGGGATTGTTACCAGATTAACCCCAATTAAAGGGAAAACGCCACACAATCGGGGGAACCCGGGACAATGACGGAAAACTGCGTGACAGATCACGAGTTTTCGTTAAAACCAAAGGCGTAATCGTTATTTATAGGGTGTTATGGGTAAGGCAACCGGCGCGGATCGCTGTTTTCTGTTTCTTCAAGGGCCGCATGGACCCTTTTTCAACCGGCTGGGCAAAATGCTGCGCACGGCCGGGGCGCAGGTGTGGCGGGTCGGGTTCAATGCGGGGGATCGTGCGTTCTGGGCTGATACAAACAGCTACATTCCCTTTGAGGAACCGCAGGAAAACTGGCCCGCCCGGTTTGCCGCGATTGTGGCTGAAAAAGGCGTGACCGACATCGTTCTGTATGGTGACACCCGTTTTATCCACGCCGCGGCCGTGAAATACGCCAAAGCCGCCGGACTGACGGTGCATGTGTTCGAAGAGGGCTATTTGCGCCCCTACTGGGTGACCTATGAACGCGGCGGCAGCAACGGTCATTCCCGCCTGATGGATATGTCGGTCGATGACATGCGCAAGGTTCTGGCCGACACCGAACTGACCAGCCCCGAGGCACCGGCCCATTGGGGCGACATGCGCCAGCATGTGTTTTACGGCGCGCTTTACCACTGGTTCGTGATGTTCAAAAACAGCGCCTATCGCCATTTCAAGCCACACCGCGATTTGGGGGTGGTGGCCGAATTCCGGCTGTATCTACGCCGCCTGCTGATGATGCCAGCCCATTGGGTCAGCCGCCGTGTGGCAACACGGCGGATCATGCGCGGGGGGTATCCTTACCATCTGGCGTTGCTACAACTGGAACATGACAGCAGCTTTCAGGCGCACAGCCCGTTTACATCGATGGCCGATTTTCTGGAGCTGGTTATTGCGGGCTTTGCCAAAGGCGCGCCAACCCATCACCACCTTGTTTTCAAGGCGCATCCGCTGGAAAATGGCCGCCTTGCCTTGCGGCGTCTGGTGGTGCAACTGGCCGAAAAACACGGGGTTGCCGGTCGGGTGCATTATGTGCCGGGCGGCAAACTGGCACAATTGCTGGACCACGCCCGAAGCGCTGTGACGGTGAATTCCACCGCCGCCTTGCAAGTGTTGCGACGCGGAATTCCGCTGAAGGTATTTGGGGTGGCCGTTTTTGACAAACCGGAACTGGTATCCACCCTGCCGCTGGACGAATTCTTTGGCAAACCGGATCGCCCCGATGTGCGCGCCTATAAGGAATATCGCCAGTATTTGCTGGAAACATCGCAAATTCCGGGCGGGTTTTATTCGGCACGGGGGCGGGATCAGTTGATGCGACTGGCGGTTGATCTGGTGCTGGCACCACAAGACCCATACGATGCACTTAAGGCGGGAAACGCGGCACCAAGGCAACAGTTGCACATCGTTAACTAGCCTTGTCGCAATCAAAGACTGGATTAAATAACCTGTTTCCCGTAACTTGCCACTCAATCTTGAGGCAGATAATAATAATATAAAGGAGACCCGGCGTAATGTTTACGGGTTCAAAACTGGCCAAAGCAGTGGCCCTGACTGCGGCAGTTGCCGTGGTTTCTTCGTGTGGTTTGCCGCGTTCCGGCCCGACCAAACGCGAAATCTATTCAGGCTCGGTTGAAAAGGATGGCAATGCTTTTGTCGTGACCGTTAACGACAACGTCACCCGTAAAACCAATGTTATTCCCGCGTTGGGTTTTTCCAAAGATTTCATCAATGCCGGCGTTGTCGGTTCTGATACGATCCATCCGGGGGATGTTTTGGGCCTGACCATTTGGGAAAATGTTGATGATCCCTTACTGGGCGCACCAGGCAGTAGCGAGACCCCCCTGCAAGAGATTCAGGTAGATGGTGCCGGGTTTATCTTTATTCCTTACGCGGGGCGCATACGTGCCGCCGGCAATTCACCCGAAGCCTTGCGCCGGATTATCACACAGAAACTGGACAAACAAACACCGGACCCACAGGTTGTTGTCAGGCGGCTGGCAGGTGACGGGGCCACAGTATCCATCGTAGGTGGCGTTGGGGGCCAAGGGGTGTATCCAATTGAACGCCCGACCCGCACCTTAAGCACAATGCTGGCTAAAGCGGGCGGTATTTCCGTCGAACCCGAAGTCACACAAATCACGGTGATCCGCGGAAAACGGCAAGGTAAAATATGGTTCGAGGATCTATATAAACATCCGGAATTGGACATCCCCCTACGAGGCGGGGATCGCATCCTGATTGAACAGGATACACGCGACTTTACAGCCCTTGGCGCAACAGGCGCGCAAAGCCGTGTCAAATTCGCTTCGCAAAATATGTCAGCAATGGAAGCCATCGCACAGGTCGGGGGACTAAGCTCGAATATTGCGGATCCGAAAGGCGTGTTTATCCTGCGCACCGAACATGCGGATATTGCAAACGCTGTCCTGAACCGCAAGGATTTGCGCGGAGACCAGCGCATGATCTATGTCCTCGACATGACCAAGCCGAACGGCATATTCATGGCTCGGGATTTCATGATCCACGATGGTGATACAATCTATATCACCGAGGCACCTTTCGTTCAGTGGAGCAAAACCCTGTCCGCATGGATGGGCACCCTGAATTCTGCCAATACGATCAATACATTGGCAGGCAATTAGGGATTGATGCCACTGCATAATGAAACACAGGCCGCCGACGGGGAAACCCGCCGGCGGCTTTTTGTATATAACGGCGGGTTCCTGACCCAAAGCCGCATCAGACGTATCCTGCAACTGGCCGGATACGACATCAAGCTGGGTAAACCCGCGGACGGGGATATGGTCGGGGTCTGGGGCAAAAGCCCGACATCGCCACGCGGCGAAGCGGTGGCCAGCCACACCGACGCGCCCATCCTGCGGGTCGAGGATGCGTTCCTGCGCTCGATCCATCCGGGCCGGTCGGGCGAACCCCCTTTGGGCCTGTTGCTGGACAAAAGCGGCGTGCATTTCGACCCGTCCACCGTCAGCGATCTGGAAACACTGCTGGCCACACACCCGCTGGACGACACCGCCCTGCTGAACCGCGCCCGTAACGCGATGGCACGGATCAAGGCGGCCGATCTGTCAAAATACAACGCCCATGATCCCGACATCCCCCTGCCCGCCCCCGGATATGTGTTAGTGGTTGATCAGACCAAAGGCGATGCCTCGGTCACCGCCAGCGGGGCAGACCGCGCCAGATTTCAGGAAATGCTGGTATTCGCGCAGGAAGAGCACCCCGGCGCGCAGGTGATCATCAAAACCCACCCCGAAACCCTGGCGGGCCACCGCAAGGGATATTACAGTGCCGCGGATACCAGCAGGCGGGTTTCTTTGCTGACCGAACCGGTCTCGCCTTGGGCGCTGATGGACGGGGCTATTGCGGTCTACACCGTGTCCTCGCAACTGGGGTTCGAGGCGATCATGGCGGGCCACAAACCCCGCGTTTTCGGCACGCCGTTTTACGCCGGATGGGGGCTGACGCAGGATGAAACCCCGTTGGCACGGCGCCAGCGCACGCTGACCCGTGCGCAACTGTTTGCGGCGTCGATGATCCTGTATCCGGAATGGTATGATCCTTACCGCGACCGGCTGTGTGCGCTTGAAGATGTTGTCGATGCGCTGGAAGCACAGGTGCGGGCATGGCGCGAGGATCGGCGCGGTTATGTGGCGACAGGCATGCGCCTGTGGAAACGCGCGCCGTTGCAGGCGTTTTACGGACGTTACTGCAAGATGCGGTTTGCAAAGGGGGCCGAGAAGGCCCGTGCTTTGGCCCACCAAAGTGGCGCAAAGCGGATGGTTTGGGCAGGCCGGGAAACCGTGTCGGACGAAGCGCAGTTGCGCATCGAGGACGGCTTTCTGCGCTCGCGCGGGTTGGGCGCGAACCTGACTGCACCGCTGTCGCTGGTGGCGGATGATCTGGGGATTTATTACGACCCGACACGGGAAAGCCGTCTGGAACGGCTGATCGCGGCCTCGGTCCATTTGGGCGAGGTCGAGCAGCACCGCGCCAAACGGCTGATTTCCTGTCTGACCCATGCGGGGGTTAGCAAATACAACGTTGGTAGCGCCCGCCTGCCGGACTTACCCAAGGGGCGGCGGATACTGGTGCCGGGGCAGGTCGAGGATGATGCCTCGATGCGCAAGGGTTGTTCCGAAATTTCCAGCAACCTTGATTTGCTGAAACGGGTGCGAAGCGAGAACCCAGATGCGGTGATCCTGTACAAACCCCACCCAGATGTCGAGGCGGGCCTGCGGGATGGGGCCGTGACGGCCACGGATATAATGAAATACGCAGATCTGGTGCTAAAGGATGCCGACCCTGTAGCGCTGATTGATGTGGTGGACGAGGTCTGGACCATGACATCTCTGCTGGGATTCGAGGCGCTGTTGCGCGGGCGATCTGTGACTTGTCTGGGCATGCCGTTTTATGCTGGGTGGGGGCTGACGCGGGATATGGCCGAGGTGCCGGAGCGGCGGCAGGCTTCGCCCACGCTGGCGCAGATGGTTCATGCGGTGCTAATCGATTATCCGCGATACTATGATCCGGTGGCCGACCTGCCCTGCCCGCCCGAGGTGATTGTGGAGCGCTTGCAGCACAGCGAATTGCCGCCTGAACGGTTGCGGTTGCGCCTGTTGGCCAAGGTTCAGGGGATATTTGCCAGCTATGCGCATTTGTGGCGCAAGCGGTAGGATTTGTGCCGCCTGACGGCGTCACCCGAGGCTCGCCCCTGACGGGGCTCGCCTGATGCCTGCGGCACAGGTATTTACAGCAAGAAGAAGGGCAGCCCCCTTGCACTGCACACCCGTGCACCCTTATGTGGTTTGAAACAGTCACAAAGAGGTTCCCTTGATGTTCAATGCTCTCCCTGCCCCCGTTTTTGACGCAACTTCTGCTGCCGGTGGCACCGGTAATTTTGGTGATCTGCCGGAATGGGATTTGAGTGATCTTTACCCCGCGCCGGACGCACCGGAATTTGCGCGGGATATGGCGTGGCTGGAAAAGGCATGTGCGGATTTTGCAGCGAAATACGAGGGCAAGCTGGCGGATCTGGATGCCGCGGGTCTGCTGAAATGTGTGCAGGAATACGAGGCGATCAGCACCACGGGCGGGCGGCTGATGTCTTATGCCGGTTTACGGTATTACCAGAACACCATGGAGGCCGACCGCGCGCAGTTCATGCAGAATGCGCAGGAAAAGGTGACGGTTTATACCGCCCCCCTGG
>WFNH01000073.1 GCA_015488685.1 Marinosulfonomonas sp. | reverse complement strand
ATACCACAACACGGACTTCTTTGCCGACCTGTGTATTGCCGACCTGACGCACCAGTGCGCGTGTGTTGGGCACGGGAACACCATCAAATGCGGTGATCACATCCCCTGATTTGATACCGGCCTCGGCTGCCGGACCCTCGGGAACATCGGTGACCAATGCACCGGCAGCTTTGTCCAGCCCCAAGGCTTCGGCCACATCATCGGTCACGTCCTGAATGCGCACACCCAGCCAGCCGCGGCGGGTTTCACCAAACTGCCTTAACTGGTCCACAACTCGTGATACTACATTGGATGCCATCGAAAACCCGATCCCGATCGAGCCACCATTGGGCGACAGAATCGCGGTGTTCACACCAATGACTTCACCATCCATATTGAACAGCGGCCCACCCGAATTGCCCCGATTGATAGCAGCATCCGTTTGCAGATAGTCATCATAAGTGCCTGACAATTCTCGATTGCGTGCCGAAATGATGCCGGCAGAAACCGAGAACCCCTGGCCCAGCGGATTGCCCATCGCCATCACCCAATCGCCAACCCGCATGATGTCGCTGTCCCCGAAAGAAACGAACGGCAGCGGCTTGTCGCTCTCGACTTTCAGCAGTGCAATATCGACCTTGGGATCCGTACCAACCAGTTTTGCCGGCAGAACCTCGCCCGAGAAAAACTCGATTTCGATTTCATCTGCTTCGGCGATAACGTGGTTATTGGTGACGATGTAGCCATCCTCGGAAATTACAAAGCCGGACCCCAACGCCTGAGAACGGCGGGGCGGGGCGCCATTGCCACCACGATCCATGAAATCGCGAAAGAAGTCTTCAAACGGAGACCCTTCGGGAACCACAGGCCCTTGCCCCATCGGGGCGGCAATTGTGGTGGTCGTGGTGATGTTCACCACTGACGGGCTGATTTTTTCGGCCAGATCTGCAAAGCTGTCCGGCCCGCTACGCGCATGGGCCATGACAGATTGCAGCACCAGCAGCATTGTCGCAAGTGCCAGAAATCCGGTTTTATGAATGAACGAACTGGCCTGCCTGTTTTGCGCGACCGATTTGGAAATAACCTTGGGTATCACGTCTAAGGGCTCCTTATCTTGGGTTCAAAAGACATACTGCACGGCGACATACCGTTTTCTTGCCTGTAAGCCTATAGATAGGCCTAAATCAGCAGAACACAAACCCTTGTATGAAAATTCAAGCGGTTGTGAATAATAATTCAACCCGGCATTTTGGCCAGCCACACCAGAATAACCCCCAGTGCAACCGCCACCAACCCGATACGGCGGCGGGTTTCCAGCGGCATTTCCTTCATCGTTTCCAGCAGGGATTCCACAAGCCAAGGGGCCAGTGCGTACACCAGCCCCTCGATTACCAATACCAGCCCGAAGGCCAGAATGATTTGAGTCATCATTCAGGTTTTGCCGATTTCAGATAGTTGAAGAATTCACTATCGGGCGACAGAACCATGGTTGAGTTGTTGCCTTTCAGCGAATTGCGGTATGCCGAAAGCGAACGGTAGAAGCGGAAAAACTCCTGATCGGCCCCATATGCCTTGGCGAAAATCGCGTTCCGTTTGGCATCTGCCTGACCACGAATGATTTCAGCCTGACGTTTGGCGTCGGACACCAGTTCAACCACCGTCCGGTCTGCCTGTGCCCGCACCCGCTGTGCGGCCTCGGCGCCACGGGCGCGCTCGTCCGTTGCTTCACGTTGACGTTCGGCCCGCATCCGGCCAAATGTGGCCTTCAGGTTTTCCGGCGGCAAATCAGTGCGTTTCAGACGCACATCAATTATTTTCACCCCCAGACTGCGTGCTTTGGCTTCTGCACCATCACGAATTTTCAACATCAGGGCGGCACGATCCACGCTTAGGATATCGTTGGAATTAACCGAGCCAAGAACCTCGCGCGTTTGGGCGCGTAAAATGGAATCCAGTCGTGATTGCGCCGTGCGTATACCGCCAACACCCACAGCCTGACGGAATTTCTTAACATCCGTGATCCGGTAGCGGGCAAAGGCATCAACCACCAAACGGCGGTCATCCAACGGGGTGATCTGCAATTCCGGTGTATCCAGCGAAAGGATCCGGTCGTCATATTTGACCACTTCCTGAATCAGCGGGATTTTGAAACCCAGACCTGGGTTTTCTTTCACCGCAACGACTTTACCGAACTGCAGCACCAGCGCCTTTTCTTTTTCTGTCACCACGAAAACCGACGACAACGCCGCGATTATAGCCACAAAAGCGATAGGTAAAATTAAAGTTGTCTTACGCATCAGTTGTTCCCCCCGCTATTACGCCGCAACTCGTTAAGCGGCAGATAGGGCACAACACCCTGCCCCCCCTTGGCATTGTCATCCAGAATAATCTTGTCGACATTGCCCAGCACTTCTTCCATCGTTTCCAGATAGAGCCGCTGACGGGTCACTTCCGGGGCTTTCTGATATTCAGAAAGAACCGCACTAAAGCGGCTGGCTTCACCTTCAGCTTCATTCACCACGCGGGCGCGATACCCTTCGGCCACCTGCAGGATTTGCGCGGATTGACCGCGCGCTTCGGCCTGTTTCTTGTTGGCATAGGCGTCGGCCTCTTTTTCCAACTGGTCGCGTTCCTGTTCGGCAGCTTGCACATCAAGGAAGGATGCGATCACCTCTTTTGGGGGATCGGCACGGTCAAAGTTGACGCGCACGATGTTGATACCACTGTCATAACTATCAAGCGTTTTCTGTATCAGATCCTTCAGTTTGGAGGCAATTGCACCCCGATCCCGGTTCAGAATCGGAGCCAGATTGGACTGCGCGATAATCTCGCGCATGGCAGATTCCGAAACCGCCTGAATGGTCAGATCGGGATTTTCCAATGTGAACAAAAACTTTGCCGGATCATTGATGTTCCAGACCACCTGAAAATCAATGTCGACGATATTCTCGTCCCCTGTCAGCATCAGCCCGGCATCGCCGCCGCGATTTCCAACGCCAATATCAACGGTGCGTTCGCGCGTTACAATCACCACTTCTTTGGTGACAACAGGCCAAGGGGCAAAATTCAGCCCCGGATTGCCGGTTTGTGAATATTTGCCAAGGAACAACTCAACCGACTGCTCTTCGGGTTTGACCGTATAGAACGACGCAAAGCTCCAGACCACAACTGCGGCCAGCACCCCAAGGCCAATGGCCCCTTTGGACAGCATCGGCCCCGAAGGTTGCCCACCTTGCCCACCACTGCCGTTACCACCACGTCCGCGACCGCCGCCCATCAGGACGCGCAATTGCTCCTGACCCTTTTTTACAATATCTTCCAGTTCGGGGATTTGCGGTCCGTCCTGTCCGGGCCGCTTGCCACCGCCACGATTGTCATCGTCGCCGTTGTTGCCGCCTCCACCCCAGGGTCCGCCGTTATTTCCAGCCATTGAGCTTCCTTATGTTCAAATACTTTACCTAAACTGTATCCTGTATAGGCGAATTACAAGTCGTCTGCACCGGTGAATTTTACGCGGTGCGGGTTGGCACCTTCATTGTCACCAGTTCTTCGGTCATTGTCGGGTGAACCGCGACAGTGCGGTCGAAATCCTCTTTCGTTGCGCCCATCTTCAGGGCAATCGCTGCCAACTGGATCATTTCACCCGCGTTCTCGGCCACGATATGACAGCCCAGCACCTTGCGGGTCGCTTGGGAAACGATCAGTTTCATCATCACCCTGTCCTCGCGTTCGGCAAAGCCGGTCTGCATGGCGCGGAAGGTGGCGGAATAAACCTCGATCGGTTCTTGTTCACGCGCTTCTTCCTCGGTCATGCCGACGGTGCCCAGTTCGGGTTGGGTAAAGACGGCGCTGGCGACCAACTCGTGATCGGCCTTGGTCGGTTTGCCATGGAACACGGTATCGACAAAGGCCGCCCCTTCGCGGATGGCAACCGGTGTCAGGTTGATCCGGTCGGTCACATCGCCCACCGCGTAAATCGAGGGCACAGCGGTTTGCGAATACTCATCAACGATGATCTCTCCCTTGCGGCCCAGCTCGACACCAGTGTTTTCCAGCCCCAGATTGTCAGAGTTGGGCACACGTCCGGTGGCATACATCACCGCGTCAAAATGGTGGTCATGGCCGGTGGTGCATTTCACGAACAGCCCCTGATCATCCTTTTCGATCTTCATCACATCGGTGCCGACATGCAGGTCCACCCCCCGTTCACGCACCAGATCGGCGACATGGCCACGGGCCTCGTCATCAAAGCCACGCAGGATTTGCGCCCCGCGATAAAATTGCGTCACTTCCACGCCCAACCCGTTCAGGATGCAGGCAAATTCGCAGGCAATGAACCCGCCACCAACGATCAGGATCGAGCGCGGCAGTTTCTCCAGTTTGAAAATATCGTTCGACGTGATTGTCAGATCCGAGCCTTCAAATTCCGGCGTGAACGGACGCCCGCCAACCGCAATCAGGATGTGTTTTGCGGTAAAGGTTTCGCCGCTTGACAGTTTGACCGTATGCGCATCCACCATTTCGGCACGGGCATTGAAAATCTCGACCCCCGCCTTGGCCAGATTGGTGCGATAGATATTTTCCAACCGGTCAAGTTCGGCGTCCAGCTTGGCCTTGAAATGCGGCCAGTCAAATGCGCCGATGCTGGCATCCGACCAGCCATAGGCGCGCGCATCCGCATTGGCCCCGCTATAACCCGAGGCAAACACCATCAGCTTTTTGGGCACACAACCGCGAATAACACAGGTGCCACCCATGCGGTATTCCTCGGCCAGTGCCACTTTGGCGCCCGCTTCGGATGCCGCTAAACGCCCCGCACGCACCCCGCCCGAGCCGCCGCCAATGACGAAAAGATCATAGTCAAATTTCATAATGCTCGCGCCCTTTTGAAAAGCCTAGTCGGTCAGATCGGTGAACAGGTTTTCATTCTCGACAAAGTCGATACGGTCCTCTTGCACCGTGCCCGCATTTATATCCCGCACTTCGACCCTGCCATCCCCGTAACCGATCACAACCGCGTCACAAATATCGATGAACAGCCCGTTTTCCACCACACCGGGGATCTGGTTGATCACCAGCGAAAACTGGCGCGGATTGCCAATGCGGTTCAGATGCAGGTCCAGAATGTGGTTCCCTTCATCGGTGACAAAGGGCACATCGCCATTCATCCGCAGGGTCACATTGTTGCCCAGCACATCCATGCTGACCAATGTTTCCTCGACCAGCGCCTGCGTGGTTTGCAAGCCGAAGGGGATCACCTCGATCGGCAGCGGGAAAGCGCCCAGCGTTTCCACCCGTTTGGAAATATCGGCAATCACCACCATCATATCCGAGGCCGTCGCGACAATCTTTTCCTGCAACAACGCGCCACCGCCGCCTTTGATCAGGTTCAGGTTGCCGTCATATTCATCGGTGCCGTCAATGGTGACATCCAGCCACTTTGCCTCGTCCAGCGAGATCACCTCGATCCCGACCTGACGCGCCAAATCGGCTGTGCGAGTGGATGTGGGCACACCCTTGATTTTCAAGCCGTCCTCGCGCACCATTTCGCCCAGACAGCGCACCATCCACGCAGCGGTCGATCCGGTGCCAAGGCCGACACGCATGCCATCCTCGATATATTCCACAGCCCGTTTGGCGGCGACAAATTTGGCCTTGTCGATTGGCGATAATTCTCCGGTCATAATATGCGACTCCCCCAGTTGTTGGTAGGGTTATACGGGATCAAACCAGCCACGGCGAGGGGGAATTAAAGCAATTAACAGTTTTCCCGAGCCGGAAAACAGCCAACAGGTTAACCGGAAATAGCTTTGACAACCTCGACCAGCTCTCGCGTAGTGACCGTGCCATCACCGTCAATATCCATGCTCATAATCCCGTCAACGACCCTGCCGCTTATCGCCCGCCCCTGTTTGGCGATACGTTTATCTGCAAACTGCATTACCTCGGTGATCGTTAATATATCATCCTCGTTTGTATCAGCTTCCAAAAAGGCCAACGTATTCTGGGATTGCCGTCTTGGTTCCTGGGTGCGATTGCAAGCCTTAAGCTCGGCCAGTGTAACCGACCCGTCCGCGTTCAGATCCATGAACAAAAGGAGCTCTGCCTGCCGTACCCGCCTCTGCGCTTTTTCAATCGAACGGACGGTGGTATAACATTCTTCGGTGATAATACCGTCATCATTACACGAAAATGCAAATGTCATCAGCGTTTGTATCGCCCGTTCCGGATCCCTTCGTATTTCTTTGATTACATTTTCTGGAATCTTGTAAACGACCGAATCTATCGCCGTTTGCGCGGCCCCTTGCAGGGCGCTAAACGCCATGGATGCAACAAAAACAGGGGCGGCTATCCGCAGGAAAGAAGGTTTCATAGATACAATAACCTTTCTGGGGTGAAATAATGAACTGACAGCAAGCCTCATAACATTTGCGCTTTTGCGCGGGTTTTTCAATAGTGAACGGCAATGGTGTAAACATATTTGCCAATCCGGCACGGTCCCAGAACAGCAAACACCGCTTCCCCCCGCCGCCGCGTCGTTTTTGGACTTGATTTGCCGCCGCCTTATGCGTTCATGGCGCTTGCGAAGGCAGACAAAGGAAGCGGCACGGATGTTTCTAAGCGTGTTTGACATGTTCAAGGTGGGGGTTGGTCCCTCGTCTTCCCATACGATGGGGCCGATGGTGGCAGCGGGCCGGTTTCTGGACCTGCTGCGCGCCTCGCCGTTTCAGGCACACGGGTTGCGGGCGTCCCTGCATGGATCATTGGCCTTTACCGGCGTTGGCCACGCCACCGACCGTGCCACCATTCTGGGGCTGGCGGGGTTTTCACCCGTAACCTATGACGCCGATCAGGCCGAAGCGGCGCTGGCCGAAATCAAAACCCGCAAACAGGTTCTCCCCGAAGGCCTGTCCGCACTGAAATTCGACCCCGCCTGCGATCTGCTCTTTGATTATGACCACCCCCTACCCGGCCATGCCAACGGCATGATCCTGATGGCCACCGATGCGCAGGGCGATGTGGTGTTGCAGGAAACCTATTACTCTATCGGTGGCGGCTTTGTCGTGACCGAAGAAGAGCAGGCGCTTGAACCGGTTCTGGACGCCCGCGACGCCACCCGCCCCTATCCGTTCGAAACCGCGCAAATGATGCTGGATATGGCGGTCAAAAGCGGCAAAACCATTGCCGAAATGAAACGCGCCAATGAATTGACCCATATAGAGGTGGCCGAATTCGAAACCCGCCTGACCCGCATCTGGGACGCCATGAACGCCTGTATTGACCGCGGGCTAACCATCGATGGCACCCTGCCCGGCGGGCTGAACGTCAAACGCCGCGCCCATGATATTCACCAATCCCTGCAGGCCGAATCCGGCTTGAATCTGACCGCCCCCCACACCATCAACGACTGGATGTGCGTCTATGCCATGGCCGTGAACGAGGAAAACGCGGCTGGCGGACAGGTCGTCACCGCCCCCACCAACGGCGCGGCGGGCGTGGTGCCTGCGGTGGCCCGCTATTGGCTGGATCATGTTCCCGGCGCCAGCACCTCGCGCATCCCCGAATACCTACTGACCGCCAGCGCGATTGGTGGTTTGATCAAACACAACGCCTCGATTTCCGGTGCGGAATGTGGCTGTCAGGCGGAAATCGGTTCGGCCTCGGCAATGGCGGCGGCGGGGGTGTGTGCCGTATTGGGCGGTAGCCCGCAACAGGTAGAAAACGCCGCCGAAATTGCGCTGGAACATCATCTGGGCATGACCTGCGATCCCGTCAAGGGACTGGTGCAGGTGCCCTGTATCGAGCGCAACGGGCTGGGCGCGATCAAAGCCGTCTCTGCCGCTTCGCTGTCGATGCGCGGCAACGGCACCCATCTGGTGCCGCTGGATTCCTGCATCGAAACCATGCGCCAGACCGGTGTGGACATGAGCGAACGCTACAAGGAAACATCCCTTGGCGGGTTGGCAGTGAATATCCCGAATTGCTAAGGGCAACCCCTCCCCCTTCTTCTTTTCCCAAATACCTGCGCCGCAGGCAGATGCGCGTGCCCCGTCAGGGGTGCGCGCCTGGGGCGACGCCGAAGGCGGCGCAATCCCACCGGATATCATCCATCCCGACAAAGCGCGCCATCCGCCCAACCTCGGCCTCCAGCCTGGCAATCCGCGCATCCGTTGCCCTAACGCCAGCCTCCCACCAAACCTGTTTCACCACCAACGCCTCCTTAGCCCGATCCGCTTTCATATCAATCCGCCCGACAAACCGGTCCCCTTCCAGCATCGGGTAAACATAATAGCCCCACTTCCGCTTGGCCGCAGGCACAAAAATCTCGATCCTGTAGTCAAACCCGAACAGAGTGGCCAACCGTTCCCGATCCCGCGCCACCGGATCAAATGGATTAATGATCCGCAACCGTGAAGTCGGCGCCACAACCGCTTTAACCCGCGCCTCGATATCCTCAAGCGCAAAACCCTCGCGCCAGCTTCCATTCCATGCCTGAACCTGAACCGGCACCAATCCGGCGCCCGCCACCCAAGCCTTCGCTTCCGCCGCACTCATCGCGCCCCAGAACCGTTGAATATCCCCAACCGTGCCAAACCCCAACCGCACCAGCGCCGCACGACACAGCCAATCCACTTGCACCTCGTCCGGATGCGCCACTTCGCGTAAATCTGCCGGAATAACCCGCTCGGCCAAATCATAAAACTTGGTGAAATCCTTGCGGTGCGAGGTCGCCAACACCCCCGAATACCACATCTTGTCCAGTTCAACCTTATGCGGCGGCCGCGACCACATCCCTTTTTTCGGCTTGGCCTTGGTATCAAACGCATGGGTCGAAAGCGGCCCCTCCTCCCTGACCCGTTCCAGAATGGCCGCAATATCCGCCGCCTTCATCTTGGTCTTGTAATACGACTGGTTTGCCATCTTGTTGGCGTAGCGCCGGAATTGCCACTGCCAATAGGGGTAGGTTTCCATTGGCAAACACGATGCATCATGGGTGAAATGCTCGAACACCTCGCCCGCCGCCAATAGCCTCTCCAGATCGCCCTCGCGATAGCTCTGGTTCCGGCTCCATAAAATATGGTCATGCGCACGGGCCACATTGCGGATAGTATCCAGCTGCACAAATCCAAGCCGCCGAATGATCCCCACCACATCGGGTTGTCCCACAGGTGCCTTGGCCAGCCCCTGCGATTGCAGCCACAACCGGCGGGCATCGCGATTATTAATCTGTAAAGCCATCACACCAGTATGACGCGCCGGACAGAATGCCGATAGCCCCTTGCGCCATTCGGATAACTGTTTTTATCTGCCGTATGACATATGACACAATCATCATCGGCGGCGGCATTATCGGCTGCTCCACCGCGTTTTACCTGTCGCGCGCGGGGCAAAAGGTGCTGCTGCTGGAGCAAGACAAAATCGCCACCGGCACCACCGGCAACAGTTTTGCCTGGGCCAATGCCAGCGTAAAAACCACCGACAGAGCCTATCACAATCTGAATGCGGCCGGTGTGAAGGGGTATAACGCCCTGCAAAGTGAATTCGGCAATGAAACGCTGGGCATCAACCCGACCGGCGCGCTGGAAGTCGTGTCAAAATCCGATGCTGACGGGTATAAGGCGATGCAGGCACAAGCCCGCGCCCTGACCACATTCGGCTATGCCAACCGCTGGATATCCAACGCAGAATTGCGCCAGCTTGAACCGGAAATGACTTTCCCCGATGACGCCGAGGCCCTGCTAAGCCCCGATGATCTGTTGATCAACGCCCCGCATTTCACCCGCTTCATGGTGGATCAAATGATAGCAAAAGGGGGCACATTGCTGGAAAACTGTGCCGCCACCGAACTGCTGGCAACCGATGAGGGCGACGTCACGGGCCTGATCACCACCCAAGGCAGCTTTCACGCCGACAACATCATTCTGGCCACTGGGCAAGATACGGCAACCACCCTTGCCACCCTGACCGGATATGACGGCTTTGCCACGCGGTTCCCGCTGAACAAGGTGCCCGGTCTGATCCTGACCACCCCGCCGCTGCCAACCACCCCGCCGCTGCGCCACATGTATTATTCCGCGCCGAAAAACGAATTGCACATCCTGCCGGAATTCAATGGCGGGCTGAAAATCGCCTCGGACGATATTGACGGGATGATCATCGATAACCAGACACCGGAGCACCTGCGCAAGACGGGGCAATTGCTGCTGGAGCGCGCCTATACCGTGCTGCCACAGCTTACCGGCACCATCAACATCGATGAGTGCAAACTGGGCATCGGCGTGCGCCCCTACCCGACCGACGGCAAAACCATCATCGGCCCGATGCCCGATGCCAAAGGCCTGCATATCATAGCCACCCACAGCGGCATCACCCTTGCGCCTGTGTTGGGCCAATTGATGGCCGAAGCGATCACAACCGGCACATACCCCGAAACCCTCGCCCCGTTCGCCCTGACCCGGTTTAGCGGCTTTGCCTGACCCCTTCTTCTTTTCCTAAATACCTGCGCCGCAGGCAAACGCGCGCCCCGTCAGGGGCGCGCTTGGGGCGACGCCAAAGGCGGCGCAACCTGAAAGATCAGGAATTGCACCTCCGCCCCATGTTCACTACCGTGGCTGAATGCACAATGACCGCCCTCTTTTTGGCATCCTGTTGATGGCCACCTTCTGTGTCATGGCCCCCTTTGCGGATGCCGTGGCCAAGGTGCTGGGCGGCACCGTGCCGGTGGTCCAGATCGTCACTTTCCGCTTTACCTTTCAGGTGCTGATCCTGCTGCCCATTGTCCTGCTGACCAAACGCGACCTCAGGATGAACCGGCGAACCCTTGGCCTGCTGTTTCTGCGTTCCATCCTACATATCATCGGTATTGGCGCGATGTTCCTGTCACTGATCTATCTGCCGCTGGCCGAGGCCATCGCCATCGCCTTTGTCGAACCCTTCCTGCTGTTGCTGCTGGGCTGGCTATTGCTAAAGGAGCATGTCGGCCCGCATCGCCTGATTGCCTGCGCCATCGGGTTTGTCGGCACCCTCTTGGTGATCCAGCCCAGTTTCGCAAATGTCGGTTATGCCGCGCTGCTTCCGCTGATTGTTGCCGTGGCCTTTGCCGGTTTCATGATCGTCACCCGTCAGTTAACCGCAAAATCCGATCCAATCACATTGCAGGCTGTCAGCGGCGGCATGGCTATGCTCGTGCTGGCCTTGATGTTGTGGGCCACTTCGCCTTACGAAATTCCCGCCTTGACGCTGATTACTCCGAGTGATGCCGATTTGGCATTGCTGTCAATCCTGGGCATATTGGGCACATTGGCGCATCTGATCATGACCTGGTCGCTGAAATTCGCACCCACCGCCACACTTGCACCGGTGCAATATCTCGAGATCCCCTTTGCCACGCTGATCGGCTGGTTGATCTTCAGGGAATTTCCAAACGGTCTGGCCGCCATCGGCATCCTGATCACAGTTGCCGCCGGCCTTTACATCGTTTTGCGGGAACGGCGGCTGGCAATCGACTCGATCGCCTAATCCCCGAAATCTTTGAAAGATTTCGTCTGTTTTCTTTTAAAGAAAACAGCACCCTGACCTAACGTGATTTACAGGCTTGCAGCACATAACACATCGGCAATTGCGCCGCCTGTTCTTCATAGCAATCATACTCCACCTCGCGGTTTGAATGGGGGAATTCGTCAAACCGCACAATCTGCAAACCGGCCGAAATACAACCGTTCAGAACATCGCTAATCTTGTGGATAAACCAGTAAGATGGCGTTACTTCGCCGTCTTTCACACCATCATACACAATCGGGTCGCTATCCACAAAGGGGCGGGTGCGAAAATAGGAATTGGCCAGAAGATACGGATCAGCGGCAGAAGGTTCGAACATTTCCAGAAACGGATGGGTTTCATAAATCAACACCTGCCCACCTTCGCGCAGCAATCCGGCAACAACCCGAAAGAAACCTTCCAGATCGGGCATCCAGTTCAGCACCCCGATGGTGATCAGGACCAGATCAAAATTACGCGGCACATCCGCAGGCAGATCATATATATCGGCACGCAAGAAGCGGCAATCCTGCCCTGCAATGCGGTTCAACTCCTCGGCCTGCGCAATAAATGCTTCGGCCTGATCGATTCCCAGGCATCGTTCCGCTCCGAATTTGGCTAGCGACAGCACCTCGCGCCCGTTGTTGCAACCGACCTGCACCACAGATTTTCCACGCAGATCAATCCGGTGTAACGCATCCGACATGGTTTCATCAAAGCATGAAAACCCCGGCCCTGACACCTGCTGAACCAATTGCGCCCACTGCTCACCCGCCTTGTGCAGCGCGGCCGATTCATTCCACGCTTGCCGGTTTGCAGCTACTGCCATTTTGCGATCATTATCCATTCGTCGCCCCTTTCAACGCTTCAATCACAGCCTCCAGATGCACCCGCGGAAGAATTACCAGCAGCTTTCGCTCTGACACCTGTAACGTGACCCGGCCGGTCGAAACCTCGTTCGAGGTTCCGATTACCCCGTCCGGTGCCATATTCAAGCCGTCAACCGGCCAGCGCAATCCCGTAGCATTTGCCACACAGGGTGCCATCGGGAACAGTGAAAAGCGGGTTCCGGCGGGCAGATCAATTTGCATCATTATAGGTGCCAGAAAACATAAATCCACTTCGCCCAGCAGGATACACCGCTGATCCGGATGGCGCAACAAGGAACTATAGGTGGCCAGTTCATGGTCCAGCCGCTGTCCGGTAAAACCGGCAGCCAATATCAACGGCGCATGAATACTGCGCAGACATTTGTCAAAGTCGGTGCTGTCCTGTTCGGATATACGATAGACTCTATCCGCCGGAATCCGGCCCAGAATTTCGACCGGAAGGGAATCAAGATCCCCGATCACCCCCTCGGGCATGTGGCCCATCTCAAGCGCCGTCTTTGCACCGCCATCCGCAGCAAAAAGAATCGGTGCCATGGTTAATGCCTGATTCACAACTTTAGGAATTGGACAACCGGCCCCAAGCAAGGTGACAGCATTAGTAACCACTATATTTAGGGGATTCATGCTTTATGACCACTATTTTGTTGAAGAAACCACATTTCCGCCATGAATTAATACCTAAAAAATCCCAGTTTTGTTTAACAAATAGAACCATTCGCTAGCGAATATCTAGCGACTATTATATAAAAGACGATACGAAAGTGAGCAGGTCATGAATCGTGCGAGTAAAATACTAACTGTTTCCTACGGCACGTTTTCGTGCACGCTGGAGGGGTTTGACGACACTTTGGATACGATGAAAGCCATCGCGGAATATTTTCGCGATTTATCTGCGAACGACCGCTATTTTGGCGCCGAGCCACCTGCCCTTGATCCCGAAGTGCTTGCCAATATTGCCAGTCAGGAAACCAATCTTCAGGTAGAAGCAAAAGTCAGCGACACGGGTGTGCATCTGACACCCAGTGGCAAAATACCCGCCACATCTGAATCACACGTCCCTGAAACGCCGGTCGGCAGCAAACAGGATTCGACCAGCAAGGAAGATAAACCAGCCACCCTTGTTGTTCCCTCAAGCGAATATGACGATACTCAGGATGAAGCGCTAGTCGAGGCCGTTCACCCCCTTGAAAACCCGGTTCTCAAACAGGATACCAGCGAACCGGGAACCGAGAGCATCGCAGCCAAATTACGGCGCATCCGCGCGGTTGTTGCGGCCAAGCAGGCAACCAGTTCGGCCACATCCATCTTTGCAGAGCATTTTCAGCCCGAACAAGAAGATGACGACACGGATGAGGACGAAGAGCCTGTCCGCAATGCTCCGGTCAAGCCACAAGGCAGTAAACCCCGGGTTACGCCTGACAAAGCAGAGGAAATCCGCATTGAAGCGCCATCTTCCGAACTGGAAGATGACGATATGAAAATCGACCTTCCCGAAACGGATTTCCCGCTGTCCCAAGGCATAGATGATTTTGATGACTTCGATCAAGATGACGACAGCATGTCTGTGGCCAATATCCTAGATGTTGTTGAACCTGAAGAAGAGGAAGAGTTCAAAGAAACCGTTAGCAGCGACGGGGAACAGGAAACGCCGGATAGCGTGACACCACAAACCGGCGATGTTACGGAAAATATCATTCAGGAACCTGCCGCCACAGAAGAAGATTCGATTGTGCGACCGGTGCGGCCGGTACGACCGAAATCGGTACAAAGCAAACGGCCGGAACAGCCCGAAGGCGGCTCTGAAACGACACAAGATAATTTGGAAGCCGACAAGACTGACCACATGGCTGTGCCCGATACTGAAAATATCCGAAATGCTGTTCAGGGCATTCTTGGGAAAACAAGCCTGTCTGCTGACGATGAAACAGACCTGGTTACCCAGCTTGCTAGTATCGAGATTAAGGAATCTTTTTCCGAGCCTGCCGTCTCCATCGATAAGGGTATTGACGCAGCCTTGCGGGCTGATCGCGCCAACCGTTTGATCGGTTCGCAAGGAGAGGCAAAAGACGAAGCCGCACTTGCGCGATTACTGGAAGAAACCAACGCAAAACTGGACACTAGCGAAAGCCATCGCCGCCAGTCGGCCCTATCGCACCTTCGGGCCGCCGTGGCCGCAACTTTTGCCGACAAAAAGCTTGATCTGGGCGATGAATACGGCGACAGCGACGGAGCCGAGCCATATCGCACGGCGTTGGCTGATGTGGTTAAGCCAAAGACTGCAAACAGCTATGTAGAGCCTGACAATAGCGGTGTCGCGCCATTGGTTCTGGCAACGGATCAACGGGTAGATATTGAAAATATCGCAAAAGACGGGTTGGCTGTGGTTGAAAGTGTTGAAAAAGAGCGCGACAATCTGATTGCCAACAGCACAAGCTTTGCCGAATTCGCCCGCGAAGTCGGCGCAACCGACCTGCCTGATTTGATGGAGGCCGCAGCAGCCTATGCCGCCTATATAGAAGGGCGGCCCCATTTTGCGCGACCACAGATTATGCGCCAGGTTGCCAATTACGCCGGTAAGGATGAATTCAACCGCGAAGAAGGGTTGCGTTCATTCGGGCAATTATTGCGTCAGGGAAAAATTGTAAAAATCCGGCGCGGGCAGTTCGGGATTGCAGACAACACACGGTTCAAACCGACGACAATGGCTGGCGAATAAACAGTTACCGTTAAACCGTATTTACTGTACCGAGGGGCTACCACGGCCCCTCGCTTATTATCACTCGTTGTCGTTTTCAGCATCCGGATCAGCCTTGCCAACCCCCAGAAACACGGATTTGAACGGCATCATCCATAAAAACCCAAGAACGACATAAACGATCAATTCCAGCCAGAACGGCGGGCGGTCAAACAGCGACACCACAAACAGTGCCGCCGCGATATACAGTGGCAGGCCGACCAGCAGGATCACCAGCGACCAGCGCTTGCGGGCTTTGTAAGAAAGGGCCATCACGATGTTTCCAGTTTACATTTGCAAGAAAGTATCAAAACGCACCCACTCTTGGGGTGTGTTTTGATTCATTAATAACTGAAAACATCTAGTCGGCAAACGGATCGGTGACAAGGATGGTGTCTTCACGCTCTGGCGAGGTGGATAGCATTGCCACCGGACAGTCAATCAATTCCTCGACCCGGCGGACATATTTGATCGCCTCGGCAGGCAGATCGTTCCAGCTGCGCGCACCCACGGTGCTTTCCGACCAGCCCTTCATGGTTTCATAGACCGGCGTCACGCGGGCCTGTTGTTCGGCGGCGGTGGGCAGGTAATCCAGCCGCTTGCCGTCCAACTCGTAGGCCACGCAGATTTTCAGCTCTTCCAGCCCGTCCAGCACGTCCAGCTTGGTAAAGGCGATGCCGTTGATCCCCGAAATCGCGCAAGTCTGGCGCACCAGAACCGCATCAAACCAGCCGCAGCGCCGCGACCGGCCCGTGACGGTGCCTTTTTCATGGCCGACGGTGGCCAGATGTTCGCCCACCTCGTCAAACAGTTCACAGGCAAAGGGGCCTTCGCCAACCCGTGTGGTATAGGCCTTGACGATCCCCAGCACATAGTCAATCGCACCCGGCCCCATGCCCACACCCGATGCCGCCATACCGGCGGTGGTGGTCGAGGATGTCACAAACGGATAGGTGCCGAAATCGACATCCAGCAGTGACCCTTGCGCCCCTTCAAACAGGATACGTTTGCCCGCCTTTCGCTTTTCGTTCAGCACTTTCCAGACGGGGGCGGCATATGGCAGAACCTCGGGCGCAATTTCCAGCAGCGCCTGTTTCAGACCCGCAGGATCAACCGGCTCAAGCCCCAGCCCTTTGCGCAGGGCGTTGTGGTGGGTCAGCAGACGTTCGATGCGCAGATCCAGCGTTGCTTCGTCCGCCAGATCGGCCACACGGATCACGCGGCGCCCGACCTTGTCTTCGTAACAGGGGCCGATGCCACGGCCGGTGGTGCCGATTCTGGCAACCGAGTTCTGGCTTTCTCGCGCCCGGTCCAATTCGCCGTGGATCGGCAGGATCAACGGGGTATTTTCCGCGACCATCAGGTTTTCGGTGGAAATTTCCACCCCTTGCCCGCGCAGTTTTTCCATTTCGGCAACAAAGGCCCAGGGGTCCAGCACCACACCGTTGCCGATCACCGCCAGCTTGCCTTTACGCAGCAGGCCCGAGGGCAGCACCGATAATTTGTAGACATTGCCGTCAATCACCAGCGTGTGACCCGCATTGTGGCCACCCTGAAAGCGCGCAATCACATCCGCGCGCTCACTCAGCCAGTCCACAATCTTGCCTTTTCCCTCGTCACCCCATTGTGCGCCGACGACAACTACATTGGCCATTAAGAATCCCCAGACATCCGTTAAAATTCGCGCCTTTGTAGCCACAGCCCCGCCCCAATGGAACCGGTAAAATCGCCGCCCTACTGGACAGACAGGCCACAAACCTGCAAATCATTGCCCAAAAGAGGGTAGATATATGGGCTTTTTACTTCGCTGGGCCGTTGCTTTTGGCCTGCTGGCCGCAACATTCAATCCGACCGGGTGGAATTACACCCGTTGGGCGGTGGACAATTTCGACAGCCAGATGCCAATGGTCGTGTTGCTGGGGTTACTTCTGCTGATTGGCTATATCATCTTTTTACGCGCGACATTGCACTCTATCGGGGCGCTGGGCATGGGGTTGGTGACGGCCGTTGTCGCAGCACTTTTGTGGGTCTTGTATGATTACGGCCTGCTATCGCTGGATAATTCCAGTATGAACGTCTGGATCGGAATTCTAGCCCTTTCGGTGGTGTTGGGCGTTGGATTGTCCTGGAGTTTCGTGCGCCGCAGCCTTTCAGGGCAGGTCGATATCAGCGATAGTGATGACTAAGGGCTTGCGGGCGGGCGTTTCTGGCCCTAGATAACACCAAACCTGAATCAAACGGACCGTCCCTATGGAAAACGTAATCCTTGTCATCCACCTTATTCTGGCGCTTAGCCTTATTGGCGTTGTGTTGTTGCAACGTTCGGAAGGCGGTGGTCTGGGTATGGGGAGCAGTGGCGGCGGCGGCGGTGCCATGACGGGTCGCGCCGCAGCAGATGCGCTAACCAAGTTGACATGGATTCTGGCGATTGCTTTTATCAGCACCTCGATCGCTATGACAGTTATCGCGGCCAAGAATTCGGCCGGTTCTTCCGTTCTTGACCGCTTGGGCGATGCCCCGGTCGAACAGCCTGTAACCACTCCGGTTGCACCTGCTGCAGACGATCTGTTGCCGCCAAGTGCCGGTGATACACCGATCACCCCCCCGCCTGCGGACTGATCTAACCATCTACAACACATAGGTTTTGCAACATTTTGCACAACATCATGTTGTGCCATGTTGCCAAAACCATGCGAATCTACTATATGTCAAATCCCGTGATGATGCGGTTTTTGCAAGGCTGCACGCGCTGCATATAACGATATATCTCACGGGGGCGTTTGCCACATGGCACGGTTTATTTTCATTACTGGTGGTGTTGTTTCAAGCCTTGGCAAGGGGCTGTCTTCGGCGGCTTTGGGGGCCTTATTGCAGGCCCGCGGCTATAGCGTTCGTCTGCGCAAGCTGGATCCGTATCTGAACGTCGATCCCGGCACGATGTCGCCCTTTGAACATGGCGAAGTGTTCGTTACCGATGACGGCGCGGAAACCGATCTGGACCTTGGCCATTACGAGCGTTTCACCGGTGTTTCCGCCCGCAATACCGATTCTGTCTCCTCGGGCCGGATTTATTCCACCGTGCTGGAAAAAGAACGGCGCGGCGATTATCTGGGCAAAACAATTCAGGTGATTCCGCATGTCACCAACGAAATCAAGGATTTCATCTCGATTGGCGAAGACGAAGTCGATTTCATGCTGTGCGAAATCGGCGGCACCGTAGGCGATATCGAGGCCCTGCCGTTTTTTGAGGCGATCCGCCAGTTTTCGCAGGACAAACCCGTAGGCCAGTGCATTTTCATGCATCTGACACTGGTTCCCTATCTGGCCGCGGCAGGCGAATTGAAAACCAAACCGACCCAGCACAGCGTCAAGGAACTGCGTTCTATCGGCATCGCGCCCGAGGTTCTGGTTTGTCGCTCGGAACATCCGATCCCCGACAAGGAACGCGCCAAAATCGGACTGTTCTGTAACGTGCGCACCGAAAACGTGATTGCCGCCTATGATCTGAAATCCATCTACGAGGCCCCGCTGGCCTATCACCGCGAAGGGCTGGATACGGCGGTTCTGAATGCCTTTGGTATCACAAATGCACCCGCCCCCGATATGAGCCGTTGGGACGACGTAGCCGACCGGATTTTCCACGCCGAGGGTGAAGTGAAAGTGGCGATTGTCGGCAAATACACCCAGTTGGGCGACGCCTATAAATCCATTGCCGAGGCTTTGACCCACGGCGGCATGGCCAACCGGGTAAAGGTAAAAACCGAATGGGTGGATGCCGAGGTATTCGATACCGAAGACCCCGCTGCCCATCTGGAACAGTTCGACGCCATCCTTGTGCCCGGCGGTTTCGGCGAACGCGGCACCGAAGGTAAAATCAAAGCCGCCGAATTTGCCCGCACCCATAACGTGCCCTATCTGGGCATCTGTCTGGGGATGCAAATGGCGGTGATCGAAGCCGCCCGCAACATGGCGGGGATCACGGATGCCGGATCCGAAGAATTCGATCACGAAGCTGGCGGCAAACGCTTTACCCCCGTGGTTTACCACCTGAAAGAATGGGTTCAGGGCAATCACAAGGTCGCTCGCAAGGTAGATGACGACAAAGGCGGCACCATGCGGCTGGGCGCTTATACCGCGCAGCTTGAGGAAGGCTCGAAGGTGGCAGAAGTGTACGGCACCACCACCATCGAGGAACGCCACCGGCACCGCTACGAGGTGGATATAAAATACCGCGAGGCGCTCGAGGCAACGGGGCTGAAATTTTCCGGCATGTCGCCTGATGGCCGCCTGCCCGAAATCATCGAATGGCCGGATCATCCGTGGTTCATCGGGGTGCAATTCCACCCCGAACTGAAATCAAAACCGTTCGCGCCGCACCCGCTGTTTGCCAGCTTTATCAAAGCGGCGATTGAATCATCACGTCTGGTATAAAGGAAAGCACATGGCAAAGGGTTATTGGGTCGGACAAATTGTGGTGCATGATCTAAAGCAATATCAGGCCTATCGCGCCGCCAACGCCGAAGCGTTTGCCAAATACGGTGCGAAATTCCTGATCCGTGGCGGCGAACAAACCATTGTCGAAGGGCAAGCCAACCCACGCACCGTGGTGATCGAATTCAAGGATATTGCCACCGCGCAGGCCTGTTACGACAGCCCCGAATATCAGGCCGCTAAAGCCCTGCGTGATCCGGTGTCCGAGGGCAATCTGGTGATCGTGGAAGGGTATGACGAATAACCGCGCAGCTTTGTGATTGGCATTTCCGGTTTGCCTGCCTATATCTGGCGGCATGTTTGGCGAATTTCTTAAACGGCTCACAGCCCCCGCTCCTGCTCCGCTTACGGACACCGATGCCCGCCTTGCGCTGGGTGCGCTACTGGTGCGTGTGGCCCGTTCGGATAACAATTACGATGCATCCGAAGTGGCCAAGATCGACCAGATCCTGTCCAACCGATACGACCTGACACCGACAGAAGCCGCCGAATTGCGCCAACAATGCGAGGTTCTTGAAACAGAAGCCCCCGATACGGTGCGCTTTACCCGCGCAATCAAGGATGCTGTGCCTTACGAAAACCGGATTGCGGTTATCGAATCCCTTTGGGAAGTGGCGCTGACAGACGGGGCGCGCGATGAAAACGAAGATGCTGTGTTGCGACTGGTATCGGATTTGCTGGGTGTGAACGATATGGACAGGGCCAAAGCACGGCAACGTGTGGACTCTCGCTAAATCGTCACCACCAGGGCGAGAAAATAGCGCACCATCACAAACAGACGCCACGAAAACGCAACCAACCGCTACTTTACCGTTGCATTTGCACCCGTTTCCCGCCCTATTGCTTTGACGGGAAATAACAAACGGCTTTGAATGTGACTGAATCCAATCCTCCGGTAATCGAGATCCGCGACCTCCACAAAAGCTATGGTGATCTTGAGGTCATCAAAGGCGTTGATATTGCCGCCAAAGCAGGCGATGTCGTATCGCTGATCGGGTCATCCGGTTCAGGAAAATCAACCATCCTGCGCTGCGCCAATCTGCTTGAGGACAGCCAGCAGGGCGATATCCTGTTCAAAGGCGAACCCGTGACGTGGCGTGGCAAGGGGCTGCACCGCCATCCCGCCGACAAGCATCAGGTCATTCGGATGCGCACCAATTTTTCCATGGTCTTCCAGCAATTCAATCTGTGGTCCCATATGTCGATTTTGCAAAATGTGATGGAGGCTCCGATCACTGTTCTGGGACGCGACAAAGCAGAAGCCGAAGCCTCGGCCCGCAAATATCTGGACAAGGTGGGCATCGGCGACAAATGCGACGTCTGGCCCGCACAACTGTCAGGCGGTCAGCAACAACGCGCCGCCATCGCCCGCGCTTTGGCGATGGAACCCGAAGCCCTGCTGTTTGACGAACCCACATCGGCGCTGGACCCTGAACTGGAACAGGAAGTGGTCAAGGTGATCAAGGATCTGGCCAACGAGGGGCGCACGATGCTGCTGGTCACCCACGACATGCGCCTTGCGGCGGATGTGTCCGATAACGTGATTTTCCTGCATCAGGGCAAGATCGAGGAACAGGGCGCGCCCGCCGAATTGTTCGGCAATCCGAAATCCGAACGCTTGCAACAATTCCTGAGTGCAACCGTGTCTGACTGATACGGCATTTTACAACCGACCGCTTTGGCGGTTACAACTTCACTATCAAAATAACCTAGGGAGATACCAAATGAAGAAACTTATTCTAGCAACGGCCGCTCTGGCTTTTTCCGCCAGCTTTGCCATGGCTGACACCGTGCGCATGGGCACCGAGGGCGCCTACCCTCCGTATAACTTCATCAACGACGCTGGCGAGGTTGACGGGTTCGAACGTGAATTGGGCGACGAGTTGTGTAAACGCGCCGAATTGACCTGTGAATGGGTCACAAACGATTGGGACAGCATCATTCCAAACCTTGTGTCAGGCAACTATGACACCATTGTCGCCGGTATGTCGATCACACCCGAGCGTGATGAAGTTATTGACTTTACACAGGAATATATCCCGGGTTCGCCTTCTGCCTATGTTGCGCTGTCCGATGGCGTTGATCTGAAAGGTGGCGTGATTGCCGCACAAACAGCAACCATTCAGGCCGGATATGTCGCCAACTCGGGCGCGACACTGGTTGAATTCGCAACCGCTGATGAAACCATCGCCGCCGTGCGTAATGGCGAAGCCGATGCCGTTCTGGCCGACAAGGATTTCCTTGCCCCGATCGTTGCCGAAAGCAATGGCGATCTGAAATTCATTGGCGACGACGTGATCATTGGTGCCGGTGTCGGCATGGGTGTGCGCGAATCCGATACCGAACTGAAGGGCAAAATGGACGCCGCGATTTCGTCAATGAAAGCGGACGGCACCCTGAACGCCATGATCAAAAAATGGTTCGGTGAAGACGCCGCCGTTTTTGAATAATACCTGACCACTATGGACAAGGGCGGGGCCGGTCTGGCCCTGCCCGTTATAAATTATGTTTTCCTTCTGCGCAGAACCAAAAACCCTTGAGGGGCTACAGTGGCTTGCCTGTTATATGACAACAGGCAAACAAATGGCATTCTATGGCTCGTTCGGGTTGGTGATGGCGCTGTTGCTGGTCACCGCCCCGGTTGCGCTGATGTTCGGCTTTGGCGGGGCTATGGCTGCGCGGTCGCATTTCCTGCCGCTGCGCTGGTTTGGCAAAGCCTATACCGCGATTGTGCGCGGGGTGCCGGACATTGCGTTTTTCCTGTTCTTCGTGATCGCGCTGGATCAGGGCATCGAATATGTCCGACACAAGATCAAATGCCCCGACTGGGATTTGCCGATCCGTCAGGGAAATGATTTCGTAGTCTGTCCACAGGCCAAAATGCCTCTTTCCTCGTCGGCTGCCTGGGTGCATGAGACCTATTCCTTCAGTTTGGCTGTGGTCACCTTTGCCATCATCTTTGGCGCCTTTGCGGCCAATGTTCTCTACGGTGCCATGCGCGCCGTTCCCCACGGCCAGTTGGAAACCGCCGAGGCCTACGGCATGTCGCGCCGCCAGACATTCTGGCGGGTATTGGTGCCGCAAATGTGGGTTTACGCCCTGCCCGGCCTGTCAAACCTGTGGATGATCCTGATCAAAGCCACCCCGCTGTTGTTCCTGCTGGGCCTGAAAGATATCGTTTACTGGGCCCGCGAACTGGGCGGCGCCAAAACCCAGATTTTCGCCTATCCACATCCTGACTGGCGACTTTTCTATTTCCTTGGCTTGCTGGTCTTTTACCTGCTGCTGACCCGGGTTAGTGAAATCATACTGGGCCGCCTTATGCACCGTCTGACCCGTGGTCAGGCCACGATGGGGGGCATGTCATGAACAGCTGTCTGCAAACCATTCAGGATTACGGGCTGCGCTCGATCGGAATCGGCGAACGCCTGTTGCCAAAATCCGATTTCACCCTGTGCGAACAATTCACCCTGATTGGCTCGGGCTTGCTTTGGAATATCTATTTCGCGGTACTGGCCCTGTTGTTCGGGTTTTTCCTGTCAACGGTTGTCGGGGTGGCCAAAAGCAGCCGTGTCTGGCTTATCCGCAAACCGGCGGAATGGTTCATCTTTATCTTTCGCGGATCGCCTTTGTTTATCCAGTTCTTCCTGTTTTATGAAGCCTTCGTTCTGTTGCCAAAAATGGGCTGGGACATCAACCTTGGCTTTACCGAAATCACCATTGAAACCCGCTGGCTGACCCGCGCATGGTTGGGCGCACTGATCGTGCTGATCCTGAATACATCCGCTTACGCTGGCGAGATTTTCTACGGCGCGCTAAAATCCATCCCCAAGGGCGATATAGAGGCCGCAGATGCCTATGGCCTGTCCGGCTGGTCTCGTTTTCGCCGTGTGATCTGGCCCACCATGCTGCGGCTGGCCTGGCCTGCCTATACCAACGAGGCAATCTTTATGTTCCACGCGACCACGCTGGTTTATTTTGCCAGTTTCCCGGCATGGAAACAAAAGGGGGACGCGCTGTATTACGCAAAATATTTCGCGGATAAAACCTTCAACCCGTTTGTTCCCTACCCTATTCTGGCGATGTATTTCATCATGATGACGATGACGGTGATCTTCTTTTACGGCTTGGTCAACAAACGCCTGAACCGCCATCTGCCGCAGGAAAAACGCCGCAAATTGCGTATACGTCCACAAATGATCCGATAAGGTGCATCCATGTCCAAACATCCCGAAACCATCCGCGTCGCCGCTGTTGATCTGAACGGGGTGATGCGCGGCAAACGCGTGCCGGCATCCTATGCCAAAAAGCTGGACAAGGGCGCGGTGCGACTGCCGTTTTCGGTGCTGAATGTCGATATCTGGGGCGAAGATATTGCCGACAGCCCGTTGGTGTTTGAGTCAGGCGATGCCGACGGCATCCTGCATCCCACTGGGCGTGGGCCTGTGCCGATGCCGTGGCTGGCAACCCCCAGCGAATTACACCCGATGGTGCTGCACCATGACGATGGAACCCCGTTTCTGGGCGACCCGCGCCATGCCTTGCAAGAGGTTCTGAACCGCTATGGCGCCCGTGGCTGGCAGGTAATGGCCGCAACCGAACTGGAATTCTATCTGGTGGATGACAGCGGCAAAACCATCATACCGGCCCATTCGCCACTGACCGGCAAACCGATGCACAAGGCCGACATCCTGTCGCTGGACGCACTGGATGCGTTTGATGCCTTCTTTACCGATCTATATACCGCCGCCGATGCGATGGACATTCCGGCACAGGCCGCCATTTCGGAATCCGGCGCGGGGCAGTTTGAGATCAACCTGAACCACGGTGATGCGATGAAGGCCGCCGATGATGCGTGGCTGTTCAAAACGCTGGTGCGTGGCATGGCCCGCACACACGGAATGGCCGCAACCTTCATGGCCAAACCCTTTGCCGATGATGCGGGCAATGGAATGCATGTGCATTTTTCGGTGGTGGATGCGGACGGACGCAATATCTTTGACGATGGTGGGCCAAACGGCACCCCCGAATTGCACCACGCGGTTGCCGGATGCCTTGAAGCGATGGCCGACAGCACCCTGATCTTTGCCCCGCACGCCAATTCCTATGCCCGCATGGTGCCCGGCGCGCACGCCCCCACCGGCATTTCATGGGCGCATGAAAACCGCACCGCCGCCATCCGCATCCCCGGTGGCGCACCCGCGGCGCGGCGCATTGAACACCGCGTGGCGGGCGGCGACATCAACCCCTATCTGATGCTGGCTGTGGTGCTGGGTGCAGCCCTTGTCGGGATCGAAGATGGCCACATGCCCCCCGCCCCGATCACCGGCAACGCCTATGATCTGGACCTGCCGCAACTGCCCACAGACTGGCACACAGCAATTGAAATGTTCGGGACATCCGACATGATCCGGCGCATTTTCCCGGATGAGCTGATCCGTAACATGGTGCTAACCAAGCATCAGGAACGAGGCAAGATCACTGAGCTGAGCCGGAAACAGCAAACCGCACTTTATCTGGAAAGCGTCTAGGGGCAGGATCCATTATAAACAAGTCCGACATTTTTTACGGATAACATATCCATTAAACCGGTTTAGTGGTTCTGTTCTTTTACCCAGGCGACAAACATTTCTTAGCCAACCAAACCCACGTCCCCCCTTGTCCGATTGCAATCCCTCGGCTAGCAATGGGCAAACAACATCTGGTGATTAATGAAAATCGGACTTCTGATATGCGGCCATGCGCTCAAGCAGGTTGCAGATACCCATGGGGATTACGCCCAATGGTTCAAACAGTTGCTTGGCGGCTACGGCTTTACCTTCGACACCTATTATGTGGTCGACATGGATTTCCCAAAGGATGTGCATGACGCCGACGGCTGGCTGCTATCCGGATCGCCCCACGGTGCCTACGAAGACCACCCCTTTATCCCCCCGCTCGAGGATTTCATCCGCAAGGCCTATGCCGAACACATCCCGATGGTCGGCATCTGTTTTGGCCACCAGTTGATCGCGCAGGCCCTTGGTGGCAAGGTTGAAAAATTCGACAAAGGCTGGGCGGTTGGTCGCCACGAATACAAGTTTGATGATCACGGTGACATTGCCCTGAACGCATGGCATCAGGATCAGGTGATGGAAGTGCCTGCGGATGCCAAGGTCATCGCCAGCAGCGATTTTTGCAAATACGCCGGTCTGGTTTACGGCGACCGTGCCTATACCATCCAGCCACATCCCGAATTCAGCAATCCGGTAATTTCCGAATATATCACCCTGCGCCGCAACCCCGAAATCTATGACAACGCGATGATGGATCAGGCGCTGGAATATGCAAAAATCGACAATGATTCAGACAAGCTGGCCGATGAAATCGCCGCTTTTTTCAAACAACCGCGAAAGGCAAAGTAATGGCCGACTGGAAAGACAAACTGCCCGAAGCGGCGCGTGCCTATCTGGAAGGGCATCGTCTGGACGAAGTCGAGTGCATTATCTCGGACCTGCCCGGCATCGCCCGCGGCAAGGCCATGCCCGCCACCAAATTCGCCAAGACCAAGCATTCCTACCTGCCCAACTCGATCTTTTATCAGACGATCACCGGCGGCTATGCGGACGAGGCCGAGAACGAGGAAAAGGGCTATACCGAACCCGATATGATCCTGAAGCCCGACTTTTCCACCGCCGCCGCCGCGCCATGGACCGGCGACTGGACGCTTCAGATCATCCATGATCTGACCAACCGCGAAGGCAAACCCATTCAGGTTTCCCCGCGCAACGTGCTGAAACGGGTGGTGGAGCTGTACAAGAAAAAGGGCTGGACGCCGGTGGTCGCGCCGGAACTGGAATTCTATCTGGTCGCCCGCAACACCGACCCCACCAAACCGATTGAACCGCCGATGGGCCGCACCGGCCGCCGCGCGGCGGGGCGTCAGGCCTATTCCATGTCCGCAGTCGATGAATACGGCCCCGTAATCGACGACATCTACGATTTTGCCGAAGCGCAGGGACTGGAAATTGACGGCATCACCCAGGAAGGTGGCGCCGGTCAGGTGGAAATCAACCTGCAACACGGCGACCCCGTAAAACTGGCCGACGAGGTGTTCTACTTCAAACGCCTGATCCGCGAGGCCGCCCTGCGCCACGATTGTTTTGCCACCTTCATGGCCAAACCGATCGAGGGCGAACCGGGTTCGGCCATGCACATTCACCACTCGGTGCTGGATGAAGAGGGCAACAATATCTTCTCCGGCCCCCAAGGCGGTGAAACAGATGCGTTTTTCCACTTCATCGCCGGAATGCAAAACCACATGCCATCCGTCATCCCGCTGCTAGCCCCTTATGTGAACAGCTATCGGCGCTATGTGAAAGACCAGTCCGCACCGATCAATCTGGAATGGGCGCGCGACAACCGCACCGCCGGTATCCGCATCCCGCTGGGCGGCCCCAAAAGCCGCCGCGTAGAAAACCGGCTGGCGGGGATGGATTGCAACCCCTATCTGGGCATCGCGGCATCACTTGCCTGTGGCTATCTGGGTCTGACCGAAGGCAAACGCCCCGATGCCTCGGTCAAAGGCGACGCTTCCGAGCGCGAAGAGGCGATCCCGCGTGATCTGCATTCGGCTCTGGAAGTGTTTGAAACCGCCACCGACATGCACGAGGTTTTGGGCCCGCGTTTTTGCCGCGTCTACCAGATTGTGAAACAGGCCGAGATCAACGAATTCCTGCAAGTCATATCTCCTTGGGAGCGGGAACACCTCCTGTTGAACGTATGAACCTGATATATTCAAACGACAAACGCGGCCAGTATCCCGACAGCTGGTATGCTGCCACCGCGACACCACTTGATCCTTTTCCGGATCTGAAGGGCGAAGTCACCGCCGATGTCTGCGTTGTTGGCGGCGGCTATACCGGCCTCTCCACCGCCCTGCATCTGGCCGAAAAGGGCTATTCCGTGGTGCTGCTTGAAGCGCAGCGCATCGGCTTTGGCGCCTCGGGGCGCAATGGCGGTCAGGTTGGCGCCGGTCACAATATGGAACAGGAAGCGCTGGAAAAAAAGCTGGGGAAAGAGGATGCCCGAAAACTGTGGGATATTGCCGAAGCCTCGATTGACATCACACGCAAGCTGGTTGCCAAACATGTCCCCGAGGCCGAATATCGCCCCGGCCATGTCGAAGCATACTACACCGCTAAAGAGGCCGAATACGCCGCCCGTAAACGCGATTATCTTGTGAGACACTATGACCACGACGGCACAGAACTGTTAAGCAGTGCCGATATGGAAGCCCTGATCGGCAACCCCGCCTATGCTGGCGGGGTGCTGGATAATACCGCAGGCCATCTGCACCCCTTGCGCTACGCCATCGGCCTTGCCCGCGCCGCCGTGGCTGCCGGTGCGCAAATCTACGAGGGCGCCTATGTCCACAACATCCGCGAGGGCGCGAAAACCACGGTGCAGACCGAACGCGGCCGCGTTATCGCCGATCATGTGGTGCTGGCCTGTAATGGCTATTCCAACAATCTGGCCCGCAAAACCGCCGCCCGCGTGATGCCGATCAACAATTACATGGTCGCCACCGAACCGCTGGGGGATCGGGCCAAACAGGTACTGTCGCGCGATGTCTGTGTTTACGACAATAAATTTGTGCTGAACTATTACCGCCTGTCCGAAGATGGCCGCCTGTTGTTTGGCGGCGGCGAAAGCTATGGTGTGAAATTCCCTGCCAATATCGAAGCCAAGGTGCGCAAGCCGCTGGAAACGCTGTATCCGCAACTGAAAGGCGTGAAAATCGACTACGCCTGGGGCGGCACATTGGGCATTACTACCAGCCGGATGCCCTATTTCGCGCGGGTCGGGGAAAATATCCTTACTGCTGCGGGCTATTCCGGCCACGGGGTCGCACTGGCCACTTTGGCGGGGGAAATCATCGCCCAAACCATCGCGGGGCAATCCGAACGGTTCGACGTGCTGTCACGCGTGCCGGTGATGCCATTCCCAGGCGGGCGGATGTTTTCAACCCCGATCCTGTCGCTGGCTATGACATGGTTTTCCCTGCGCGACCAGCTCGGCATTTAATCGCTGAACCGGTTAAAAACCGTTAGGCTTTTTTTACCATTTGATATACGGTTTTCCTGAAAGCTACATTCAGGAAAGGCGAAACTATGTCTGAAGCTCCGAACGTTTATGATGCCGAACCCATCCCCGCAGCGGCCCGCGCCGAAATCGACCGGATGCTGCAAAGCGGTGATTTGTTTCGCTATACCTCGGCTGACGCTTCGCCTGTTGCCCTGCTGGAACAGGAATTCGCCGACCTGCTGGGCGCGAAATTCGCATTGGCGGTTTCGTCCTGCTCGAACGCGCTGTTCTTGTCGATGAAGGCCCTTGGCCTGCCCCGCGACGCCAAAGTGCTGATACCCGCCTTTACATTTGCCGCTGTGCCGTCCTCGGTCGTGCATGCCGAATGTCAGCCGATTCTGGTCGAAGTCGCCGACAACTACCGCGTCAACATGGCGGATTTCGCCGCCAAGCTGACCGACGATATTCAGGCAGTGATCATCAGCCACATGCGCGGCCATACTTCGGACATGGACGCGATCATGGAGCTTTGCGATGCCAAAGGTATTCCGGTGATCGAAGACGCAGCCCATTCGCTGGGCACCACATGGAACGGTAAAAACATCGGCACGATTGGCAAAATCGGCTGCTTTTCCTTCCAGTCCTACAAACTGATCAACGCGGGCGAAGGCGGGATCATGATCACCGATGATCCCGATCTGATCGCACAGGCCATCATCATGTCCGGCGCTTATGAACATAACTGGAAGAAACATCCGGTGGTGCATGACCGGTTCGAATACTGGCAGAACAAACTGCCGCTGTATAACGTTCGGATGCAGAACCTGTCGGCCGCGGTAATCCGCCCGCAGATCAAAGAAGTGCCGCGCCGCGTGGCAGACGGGCTGGCCAACCACGATTATGTCGCCGGTAAACTGAACGCCTCGCCCTTCCTGACGGTGCCGGACCCTTTGAAGCCGGAAAGCCGCGCGCCTGATTCAATCCAGTTCAATCTGGATGGATTTACCGACGAGGAAACGCTGGCCTTTGCCTCGGAAGCCAAAGCACGCGGCATTGCGGTGCAGGTGTTCGGCCTGTCCAAAGACAACGCGCGGGCCTTCTGGAACTGGCAATTCATCGGCTATTCGCCCGAACTGCCCGAAACCCGCGCCATGCTGATGCGGGCTTGTGATGTGCGCCTGCCCGCGCGGCTGACCACACCCGATCTGGATTTCATTGCCGATGCACTGACCGGTGCAGCCGAGGCTGTGAAAAGCGCAACGCAAGCTGTGGCCTAAAGATTTCGCCGGGCTAACGCCCGTCGACCCGCGCGCGTCCCTGTCGGGACGCGCGCGTTTTTGCCTCCGGCGGAGGTATTTAGGGCAAGAAGAAAGGGCATGTTACTGCGTGGCAAGAAAGCCCGACAGGCTGTTTGTGGTTTCAAGGGTTCCGATCCGCGTCCAAATCTGCCGCGTCATATCCTCTCCGATCAAAACCGTTGCCTTGGCCAGAACGCGGTCGCATTGTTGCGTTAATGGCAGCGCCTGATCCAGATCGAATTCGGCCTGTCGCGCCATACCACCATGACAAGTCACCAATACCCGCGCAGCGCCATCGGCAAGCAAGGCATCCCCCTGCACCACCACCAGATCGCGCAAAGCCTGCAATCGCGGGTCCGCGCAGTTTTCATCCGTAAACGTCGCCAATGCGCCGGTTTCCAGCCCCGCCAAGGCGAAGGCAAAACACATCCGGTAACTGAATTTCGCCTCTAGCCCCGTCACCGGCTTGGCCAGATTGCACACCTTCAGCCAGCGCGGATGCACCGTAATCTGCACCCCCGTCACCTCGCCAGCATCCACATCCAGTTTTGCCAAAGCCTCGAGCGCCGCGTGGGTGCCGTGGCAACAGGCGTGGAATTTATGGCTAACCGCAACACTGACAAACGACTGCCCCAGCCCATTCAGCGCGCCTGTGTCCATTTCCCCCGCATGCCCCGCCGCAAAGCTGCGCAAACCGCAAGTATCCGATGTCATCCCCGCCGCCGCCAGCAACGCCGCTTCGACACCCGCCGAAGCCGCCATGCCCGCGTTATAGGGTTTGCCCATACTGCCGAATTGCGCCTTCAACCCCGAGCCCCGCGTGCTGGCCAGCCCCAGCGCCGCACCCATCTGCGCCGCATCCGCCCCCAGCAGACGCGCCGCCGCAATCGCCGCGCCAAAACAACCTGCCGTGGCGGTCATATGAAACCCTGCCTCGTAATGCGCCCGTCCCAGCCAGTGACCGATCCGCACCGAAGCCTCGTATCCCGCCAAAGCCGCCGCCAGAAATGCCGCCCCCGTCGCCCCGACCCGTTGCGCCACGGCCAAGGCCGCCGGAAAAATGGTAACGCTGGGGTGGCCGATATGCAGGAAATGGGTGTCGTCATAATCCAACGCGTGGCTGATGGCCCCATTCGCCAGCGCCGCCGCGCGGGCAGGCAGGGCGGTATCGGTGCCAAACACGAACGCTTCGCCCTTGCCGCCATCGGCCAGCACCATATCGCGCAGTTTCACGCTGACCGGTTCATCCACACCGGCCAGACCAACCGCGCACCAGTCCAGCAGCGACAGGCGGAACACCTCACGCACATCATCCGGCACGCCAGACCAGTCCAGCCCCAGCGCAAATTCGATTACCCTGTCCTGAAAACCGCAATCACTCACGCAGCCTGATCCCGTGAAAACCGCACGATCGCCTGTGCCAGCACATCCAGCGGATCAACCTTGATCGCGCCGGGGTCAAGTGCGCGTTCCAGCAGCGAAAATTCGGTGCAGCCCATCAGTTGCACATGCGCGCTTTGCCAGATCAGATTGTGCGAGGCCTGAACCACCTTGTTGCGCACCGAAGGCGTTGGCCCCGTGGCGCGTATCTCGCGGATGGCGTCCAGCAGCATATCGGAATCCTCTGGGTAAACCGCCTCTCGACCACAGGCCTTGATCGCCGCATCGAATATGCCGGTTTCCTGCAACGCAGGCGAGCCAAGCACGCCCACCTTTTCCCCTTTGCGCGCCGCCGCGCAGGCCGTTTTCGATGTCAGCAACACCATGTCCAGCAAGGGAATATCCACCGCCGCCGCCAATTCACCGGCAAACTGGTGCGAGGCATTGCAGGGCATCGCCAAGGCTTCGGCGCCTGAATCCTGCATCCGTTTGGCCATATCCACCAACACCGGCAATGGGTCAGCCCCGCCCCCGTCCACCAGCGTGGGCAGTTTGGTGTCCAGATCAACCACCAAAGGCACATCCTCGCTTTGACGCTTTGTTTTCGCCGCCGCCTTGATCCGTTCCAGCAGGGCCTGTGCCGGTTCCGGCCCCATTCCGCCCAGAATTCCTACCGTGCGCATTTCCACAATGTCCTCTTCCAGTCGTCACATCCCGCATTGCGGCACAGCGTCCAGCCATACCGGTTCGGGGATTCCCTTAATCCGTGTGTTTCACACAGTTTTGAACTTTCACGGCCCAAAGCCAATAGTTTTCTTTAATCCGGTTATTTTCAGCAATTTCAAACTGGCCTTAAAGCGATTTGAAAACTGGCCCTATTCCCTGTCTGCATGACCTCCTATGCCTGCTATAACGGCATGGGAACGTCCTGCCTTCTTTCACAAAATATAGGGATCAAGCCGATGAAAATGACCACAGAAGAAGCCTTTGTCAAAACGCTGCAAATGCACGGAATCGATACTGCTTTCGGCATTATCGGCTCGGCCTTCATGCCGATTTCCGATCTGTTTCCCAAGGCGGGAATCACATTCTGGGACTGTGCCCATGAATATACCGCCGGTATGATGGCCGATGGTTTTGCGCGCTCCTCCGGCAAAATGGCCATCGCCATTGCCCAGAATGGCCCCGGCATTGCAAACCTCGTCACCCCTGTGAAAACCGCCTACTGGAACCACACGCCGATGCTGCTGATCACCCCGCAGGCGGCCAATAAAACCATGGGTCAGGGCGGCTTTCAGGAAGTTGAACAAATGCGCATGTTCTCTGATTGCGTCGCCTATCAGGAAGAGGTGCGCGACCCGTCCCGCATGGCTGAAGTGTTGAACCGCGTGATCACCAAGGCCAAGCGCCTGTCCGCCCCCTGCCAGATCAACATCCCGCGCGATTACTGGACGCAGGTGATCGACATTGAACTGCCGCAGATCGTCGAATTCGAGCGCCCCGCCGGTGGCGCGGACGCCATCGCGCAGGCGGCTGACCTGTTGTCGAACGCCAAATTTCCGGTGATCCTGAACGGTGCCGGTGTGGTCATCGGCGGCGCTATTCCCGCCAGTCAGGCGCTAGCCGAAAAACTGGGTGCGCCGGTTTGTTGTGGCTATCAGCACAACGATGCCTTCCCGGGATCGCACCCGCTCTTTGCCGGACCACTTGGCTATAACGGCTCCCGCGCCGCGATGGAGCTGATTGCCAAGGCCGACGTGGTGCTGGCGCTTGGCACCCGTCTGAACCCGTTCTCCACCCTGCCCGGTTATGGTATCGACTATTGGCCGACTGATGCGAAAATCATTCAGGTCGATATGAACCCTGATCGCATCGGCCTGACCAAACCCGTGACCGTGGGCATTGCCGGTGACGCCAAACAGGTGGCAGAGCAAATCCTTGCGCAATTGGCCGATACTGCCGGTGACGCTGACCGCAAAGAACGGGTGGACCTGATCGCCCAAACCAAATCCGCTTGGGCGCAAAGCCTGACCTCAATGGATCACGAGGAAGACACGGATGAGGGTATCGACTGGAACGAACGCGCCCGCGCCGCCAAACCCGATGCCATGTCGCCACGGCAAGCATGGCGCGCGATTCAGGCGTCCTTGCCCAAAGAGGCGATCATCTCGTCCGACATCGGCAACGTCTGCGCCATCGGCAACGCCTATCCGACCTTCGAGAACGGACGCAAATACCTTGCCCCCGGCCTGTTCGGCCCCTGCGGCTATTCCCTGCCCGCCATCCTTGGTGCGAAAATCGGTCGCCCCGACACACCCGTTGTCGGCTTTGCCGGTGACGGCGCGTTTGGCATCTCGATGAACGAAATGACAGCCTGTGGGCGCGATGAATGGCCCGCCATCACCATGGTGATTTTCCGCAACTACCAATGGGGCGCCGAAAAGCGCAACACGACCCTGTGGTATCACGATAATTTCGTTGGCACCGAGCTAGACTACAACGTCTCTTATGCCGGCATCGCAAAGGCCTGTGGCGTAAACGGTGTGGTTGCCACAACTATGCAGGGTCTAACCGATGCGCTGGCCAAGGCTGTCAAGGATCAGGCGAATGGCGAAACCACCTTTATCGAGGTGCTGCTGAATCAGGAAATGGGCGAACCATTCCGCCGCGATGCCATGACAACACCTGTCGAAGTTGCCGGTATTTCCGCCGGTGACATGCGCCCGCAAAAACCGGCATAACCATGCCTGAGGAACCTTGCGATATCCTCGTTCTGAACGCGGGGTCCTCCTCGATCAAATTTGCCCTGTTTGACGGACAGTTGAATGAAAAACTATCCGGCATGGCCGCTGAAATCGGCGGCCATGCCAGCCTGTGCATCGACGGGCAATCCTTAACCCCCATAATGCCGGACCACCGCACCGCCCTTGCCGAAATTCTAACCGCCCTTGGCAAACGCGGCATCACCCCCGACACTTTGGGGGCCGCGGCCCACCGCGTGGTGCATGGTGGCGCAAAACTGATCACGCCGCAACGCATAACCCCCGATACATTGCGCGAGATTTCCGGTTGCACCCCGCTGGCCCCCCTGCACAACCCGCACAATCTGGCCGCCATCATCGCCTTGCAGGACATCGCCCCTGACCTGCCGCAATACGTCAGTTTCGACACCGCTTTTCATGCCACCAACCCGCCGGTTGCCACCCGCTATGCCATCCCCAAAACGCTGGAAACACAGGGCATCCGCCGCTATGGCTTTCACGGGCTTTCCTACGCCAGCCTTGTGCAGAACCTGCCAACCCTCACCAACAGCAAACTGCCCTCGCGCCTGCTGGCCTTTCATCTGGGCAACGGCGCCAGCCTCTGTGCAATCAAGAACGGCCAGTCCATCGCCACCACCATGGGCTATTCCCCGCTGGACGGGTTGACCATGGGCACCCGCGCAGGCGGCATCGATGCCAACGCCGTGCTGAAACTGGTCGAGGACCACGGCGCGACCCGCGTCAAATCCATCCTGAACAACGAAAGCGGCCTGCTGGGCCTGTCAGGCGGCAAATCCGACATGCGCAACCTGATGCTTGACGCCTCGGCTGACAGCGATTTCGCGGTTGAACATTTCTGCTACTGGAGCCTGCGCCACGCCGGATCCCTGATCGCCGCAATGGAGGGGCTGGATGCCATAGCCTTTACCGGCGGCATTGGCGAAAACGCGATCGGCGTGCGCGCCCGCATCCTGCGCGGTCTGGAATGGATCGGCGTCAAAACCAACCCCGACGCCAACCATCGCAACGCCTGCCAGTTACACGCCGACACTTCTAAAATTCCCGTCTGGATCATCCCCTCCCAAGAGGAACGCATGATCGCAAAGGACGCCCTGACCCTGATCGGAACATAACATCATTACTGTT
>WFNH01000072.1 GCA_015488685.1 Marinosulfonomonas sp. | reverse complement strand
GTCCTGACCCTAATCGTCGCCCTGTGCTTCGGCACGCGATTTGCCGGACACATCCAGCGCCAAAGTGGCCGCCATGAAGCCGTCCAGATCACCGTTCAGAACCCCTTGGGTGTCGGATGTTTCATAGTTGGTTCGCAGATCTTTAACCATCTGGTAGGGCTGCAAAACGTAGGATCGGATCTGGTTGCCCCACCCCGCATCACCCTTGTTTTCATGGGCGTCATTGATCGCCTGATTGCGCTTGTCCAGTTCCATCTGATACAGGCGCGACTTAAGCGCCTTCATTGCGATGTCGCGGTTCTGGTGCTGGGATTTTTGCGACGAGGTCACAACGATATTGGTCGGGATGTGGGTGATGCGCACCGCGGAATCCGTGGTGTTCACATGCTGCCCGCCCGCGCCCGATGACCGGTATGTATCAATGCGGACATCCGACGGGTTGACGTCAATTTCGATATCGTCATCCACCACGGGGTAAACCCAGACCGAAGAAAACGAAGTGTGGCGCTTGGCGTTTGAATCAAACGGGGAAATGCGCACCAGCCGGTGCACACCGCTTTCGGACTTTAGCCAGCCATAGGCATTCGGCCCGCTTATCTTGTAGGCAACCGATTTGATACCGGCTTCTTCCCCCGGTGTTTCGGACTGCAATTCAACCTTATAGCCCTTCTTCTCGGCCCACCGCACATACATCCGCGCCAGCATGTTGGCCCAGTCACAGCTTTCGGTGCCACCGGCGCCGGCGTTGATCTCAAGGAAAGTGTCATTGCCGTCCGCTTCGCCATTCAGCAGCGCCTCCAGCTCTTTCTGGGCAGCGGTTTTGGCCAGTTTGGTCAGGGCCTCTTCGGCCTCTTTGATGACTTCTTCATCTTCTTCCATCTCGCCCAGCTCGATCATCTCGACATTGTCGGACAATTCCTGCGCGATTTCCTCGTAGGTCTTGATCGAATCCAGCAGCGCCTGACGGTCACGCATCAGTTTTTGCGCCTTGGCGGGGTCGTCCCACAGGGTCGGGTCCTCGACCCGTGCGTCGAACTCTTCCAGCCGGTGTTTGGCCGTGTCCCAATCCATCCGCTGACGCAACAGCGCCAAGGATTTTTCAATCGCGTCCACGGTGTTCTGTGTCTCTGCGCGCATGTAGGGAAGCCTTTGAAGTTTGTGATCAGATCGTTCTTAGGGGTGATAGCAATGTCAGGCGTGACGGGCAAGCAACCCCGTCAATACAGCCCGCCCGATTGCACAGTCCCGAAGGTGGCTTTGCCACCCAGCGTCACTGTGTTGCCATCCGATGTGGTCACGGTTGTGGCCTGCTCGACCTCGTTGAACAGGGGCAGGTTGGCCCCCATCGCAAAGCCGCCATCAAACGCAATACCGAACATCGGGTCTTCGCCATCGCGGAAATATTCCGCCACCACATTCGGTCCCGAGGCATCATCCGACAAGCGCGCGCCGGTGTAACGGTCAATCTTGATGAAATGGCCACCGGGGGGCACCGCAAAGGGGCCGCCGCCATATTTGGCTGTCGCTTTTTGCATGAATTTGTCGAAAACCGGCGCGCACATAGTGCCGCCATAAGCCCCGCGTCCCAGCGGGCGCGGGGTATCAAAGCCCATATAGCAACCTGCAACGATATTAGAAGTAAACCCTGTAAACCAGACATCCTTTGACTGGTTGGTGGTCCCGGTTTTACCAGCGACAGGCACATTCAAATGTATCTTGCCCGCAGCTGTCCCACGTTGGACAACCCCCTGCATCATTGACCGGATTTGGTAGGCTGTGATTGCATCAATGACCCGTTGGCGATTCGATACAATTCTGGGGGCGACCCCCGGTTCCAGCGACGCAACCCGGCAATCCACACATTCCCGCTTGTCATGTTTATAAATCGTGTTCCCGTAGCGATCCTGCACCCGGTCAACCAGCGTTGGTTCGACCCGTTCACCACCATTTGCAATCATCGCATAGCCTGTCACAATCCGCATCAATGTGGTTTCCTGGCTGCCCAGTGCGTTTGCCAGAAACCGGTCCATTCGATCATAAATTCCGAATTTCTCGCCATACTCGGCCACGACGTCCATGCCAATTTCATTGGCAAGCCGGATCGTCATAATGTTACGGGACTGTTCGATCCCCGTTCGCAGCGGGGTCGGGCCGTAAAACTTGTTTGACGAATTATGCGGTCGCCAGATGCCCTGCCCTGTGGAAATCTCAATCGGGGCATCGACCACAATCGTTGCCGGCGTATAGCCACTATCCAGTGCAGCGGCATATACGAAAGGTTTGAAATTCGAGCCGGGTTGGCGTTTGGCCTGTGTCGCCCGATTGAAAACCGAATTTTGATAGGAAAACCCGCCTTGCATTGCAATCACACGGCCGGTGTGCACATCCATCGCCATAAAGCCGCCCTGAATTTCAGGCACCTGGCGCAATGTCCAGCGAATAAAACTGCCATCGCTATCCTTGACCATGGCGCGCACATGCACAACATCGCCAACTTCAACCAGCTTGCCCTTTGCCCCCAGCTTGCCATTGTCCAGTCGCTTGCGGGCCCATGCCATATCCTTGGCCGGAACCCAGTTTCCGCCTTCAGGGGTGTCGACCCCTTCAATCCCCAACCGCGCGCCTTTGCTGGTGACCTCCAGAACCACCGCAGGGTGCCACTTGGTTTCCAGCGTTATATCGCGTGCAATCCGAACCTTGCCCAATGCCGCCCGCCAGGTAGCTTCATCTACCAGCGCCTCGGGTGGCAGCGTCTTGCCCGTTCCACGCCAGACGCCCTGCCGGCGGTCGTATTTTTCCAACCCCGCACGAAGCACCTTGGCAGCTACTTTCTGCATCTCTGGATCAATGGTTGCCCGAATGCTCAAGCCACCGCTGAAAAATTCACCCTCGCCAAAATCGCGGGTCAACTGACGCCGTATCTGGTCGGTAAAGTAATCCCGTGGCGGTAATTCTTTTCTGAAGCTTTCGAAATCACCGTTTTGCACGGTCAGCAATGGCGCATCGCGGGCCGTTTCATAAGCATCTTTTGCCAGATACCCGTTCTGATACATTTCACGCAAAACATAGTTACGTCTTGCAATTGCCCTGTCATGCTGGCGCACCGGATGGTAGTCTGATGGCGCTTTGGGCAGCACAGCCAGATAGGCCGCTTCCTCGGGCTTTAACTGATCAAGCGTTTTGTTGAAATACGTCTGTGCCGCCGCCGTCACACCATAGCTGTTCTGGCCCAGAAAAATCTCGTTCAGATAAATTTCCAGCACCTTTTCACGGCCAATCGTATTGACCAAACGTGAGGCAATAATAATTTCCCCGATCTTGCGCTCGATTTTGCGCTCGCCGCCTAACAGCATATTTTTTGCCACCTGCTGTGGAATGGTCGATGCCCCGCGCACCCGCTTTCCGCGCGACTTGATCGCTTCAATCACAGCTGCCGCAATCCCGCGCAGGTCATAACCGGCGTGTTTGTAAAAGTTCTTGTCCTCGGCAGATATGAACGCTTCTTTTACCAAATCGGGAATATCCCCGATCGGCGTAAAAAGACGGCGCTCCTTGGCAAATTCATCAATGATTTGCCCTTCACCGGAATAAATCCGGCTAATCGTGGCCGGCGTGTATTGTGCCAATGCCTCGTGACTGGGCAGATTACGGGAAATGGTCCAGAATACACCGCCCAACACGACAGCCCCCATCAACAGGGCCAGTGTTAACCAGCTGAATATCGCGCCAAAAAATGACAAGGTGCCTTTGATCAAAACCATTCTCCAAAACGGGGCCTAGGGCGTATATAGGCACGCAATGCGCAAGGGTCAAAACGTGTTCCTTGAAAAATCAGCCAATTCGCGCCGTTTTGATCACTTTTATTACATTACTGCCGCCGCAGCCGCGCTTGTGCCGCGTCCATTGCGGCCCATTCCACCAATGCCGCACGAATCCCACCGGCCGCCTTGATGCGCCACTCTGGTGTAGACAGGTTTTTCAAATCGACGGGATTTGACAAAAAGCCGATCTCGATCAAAACCGATGGGATATCCGCGGCTTTCAGCACGGAAAAACTGGCGAATTCGCGCGGGCGGCTATGCATCCGGCCAATTGCCCCCTTCAACCCGATCACCAGTTGATCCGCCAGCCGGTCGGCCCGTGGCATTGTTTCCACCCGCGCCATGTCCATCAGGACACCGGCAATCACATCATCCTGTTCTACAAGGTCAACACCAGCCAGAAGATCATTGCGGTCATGGCGTTCAGCCAATAGCTCCGAAGCCTCGTCCGAGGCCGTTTCCGATAATGTATATACCGTTGCTCCCGCGGCACGCCCTTCGCTTAGCATATCCGCATGTAGCGAAATGAACACATCTGCACCGGCGGCCCGTGCAATGCTGATCCGCGTTTCAAGCGGGACGAATATATCCTCGTTTCGGGTTAGAACCACCCGAAATCCCCCTGCCCGCGTCAACACATCTTTTATCTCGCGGGCAAAAGACAACATCAAATTTGCCTCGGACTTGCCATCAGCCTGCGCCCCCGGATCAATCCCGCCATGGCCGGGGTCCAATACCACCACCAGCCCCCCCTGACCGGTTTGTCGCGCCACTGGCCGCGTTGCATTTGTAATTTCCGGTATACCCCAAAGCGTCGATTCCGGGGGGCCGGAACGGGCGTTAAACTCGGCCGCAGTGCCGGAAACCAAACGTATTTGCACAGTCGCATCCCCCGCGTTGGGATCAGTCACCATCGCTGCGGTCTGCACCATCAATGGTGCCGCCAGATCAACCACCATCCGCGACCAGCCGGGCTGAAACACTCCGAACCGCGCCCCGCTTGCCTGTGATCCCTGCACCAAATCTGCCGCGCTCACACCGCCCCAATCCACCTCGCGAAAATCCACAACCAGGCGACGCGGCTGATCCAGTGTGAAAACCCGATATGGCACCGCTTGCGTCAAATGCAGATCAATCGCCAGCCCACCGCGCCCCTCGTCCCGAATAAAGGAACGCGACACATCCAAACGCGCCAGCGCCGACATCTGCTGCGCCTGCGCCGCCCCTGCCCACAGGACAAAAACCATCATAAACAATCGTGCGATACTGCTCATCTGCCACCTTTTTCGGTGACTATACCGCCCCGCCAGCAATTGCGAAACAGCCTTCCCATCTTTGTTCCCTAAATATCCGCGCCGCAGGCATTCTGCCCCGTCAGCCCGCACCGCGTTTGTCCATGAACACCTTCAGCCGTGCCAGACCTTCGACAATATCCTCTGTCGCCCGCGCATAGGAAAACCGCAGCGTCCCTGCCCCGCGAATGGGATCGAAATCCAGCCCCGGCGTCACCGCCACACCGGCCTCTTGCAAAATCTGATCCGCAAAAGCGCGGCTGTCGTCCGTCATCGAAGACACATCCGCATAGATGTAAAACGCCCCGTCCGGCGGCGCGATCCTGTCAAAGCCCACCTTCGGCAACCCCTCCAGCATCAACCGGCGGTTTTCGTGGTAGACATCCATGTTCCCCTCAAGCTCCCCGCCACATTCGATCGCCGCCAGCGCCACCAGTTGCGAGGCATGCGAGGGGCAGATGAACATATTCTGCGCCAGCCGCTCGATCACGCGCACATGATCGGCGGGCACCACCATCCAGCCGACCCGCCAGCCTGTCATCGAGAAATACTTGGAAAAGGAATTGATCACATAGACATCATCACTGATCTCCAGCGCTGAAACCGCGCGGCCTTCGTATTGGATACCGTGGTAGATTTCATCGGAAATGAAACTGATCCCCTGATCGGCACAGGCATGGATCAACCCCTCCATCGCCCCCCTGTCCAGCATGGTGCCCGAGGGATTCGCAGGCGAGGCCACGATCAACCCGTCCAGATCAAGCCCGGCCAGATCGGCAGGCACCGGCTGCAGGCGGTTTTCAGCCGAAGTTTGAATCCCCACCGGTGCCAGATCCAGCGCACTCAGAATTTGCCGGTAAGACGGATAGCCCGGCTCGCCCAGCCCAACCCGCGCACCTGCATCAAACAACGTGGTAAAGGCCAGAATGAACGCCCCGCTGGAGCCGGGGGTCACGATCACCCGTGCCGGATCAAGTGAAATGCCATACCATTCCTGATACAAACGGGCGATCCGCGCCCGCAGCTCCGGCAACCCCAGCGCCACGGTGTAGCCCATCGCCTGATCCTGCATCGCCTCCGCCAAGGCCGCGCGCGCATCCACGGGGGCGGGGGTGCCGGGCTGGCCAACTTCCATATGGATAATATGGCGCCCTGCCTGTTCGGCAGCGCGCGCGGCCTCCATCACATCCATCACGATAAAGGGATCAACCACGCTTCGACTTGATGTTTTCATCTTCCCCCCGCAAACTGCGCCACATTCAGGGGTCTTTTCCCAAGCAATGCAAAGAAGGTCAATGGCAGCATTTTTTATCAAACGGTTTCTGCAAGTCGCGTTAATCCTCGCCGCCCTGACTACCGGCGCCAGCGCCCAAAGCCTGATCCGCGATGCCGAAATCGAATATGCCCTACGCAAGCTGGCGCAACCGATCTTTGCGGCCGCCGGACTAAACGGCACCCATATCAAAATTCTGGTGATCAACGACAGTTCTCTGAATGCCTTTGTCGCAGACAACCAGCATATGTTCATCCACTCGGGCCTGATCCTGAAACTGAAAACCGCCGAAGAATTGCAAGCGGTCATCGCCCACGAAACCGCACATATCGCCAATGGCCACATCTCGCGGCGGCTGGCCAATATGCGGTCGGCAAAAACGGCGGCCGGTTTGGGGATATTGCTATCGCTTGCTGCGGGGGCGGCTTCGGGAAACACAACAGCCGGCACAGGTGCCGCTATCGGCGCGATGAGTTCGGCCCAAAGGGTATTCCTGTCCCACACACGCAGCGAAGAAAATTCAGCTGACCAATCCGGTGCCCGCTTCATGGCCCGCGCCGGGATTGACCCCCAGGCGATGGTCAAGGTGCTGGACCTGTTTCGCGGCCAAGAGGCGTTCTCGTCTACCTCGCGCCACATTGATCCCTACGCCCTGACCCACCCGATGTCGCGCGACCGGTTGCGCGCGGTCAAAGGCTATGCCGCCGCCTATGGCCCGCAAGGCAAACCCGATCCGAATGCCGGTTACTGGTATGCCCGCGCCCGTGGCAAACTGGGGGCCTTTATCCGCAACCCCAACTGGGGCCTGCGCGAAGCCCGCAAAAGCAGTTACAAAGACGTAGCCCTGATGATGAAGGCCGTAGCCTATCACCGGATACCCAACGTCAAAAAGGCGCTGAAAGCAGTGGATGCTTTGGTCAAGGCCCGCCCGAATGATCCCTATGCCCACGAGCTACGCGGCCAGATCCTGCTGGAATCTCGCAAATTCAACGCCGCCGCTGCGGCCTATGCCAAAGCCGTGTCGATTGCCCCGCACGAGGCACTGATCCTTGCGGGCTATGGTCATGCCCTGCTGGCCCAAGGCAACGTCAAAAAGGCGCTGCCCGTGTTGGAAAAAGCCCGCGCGCGTGATCCGCAGGATGAGCGCATGATGCGCGATCTGGCGATGGCCTATGCGAAAGCCGGCAACAACGGCATGGCATCGCTTGCCACTGCCGAACGCTATGCCTTGCGCGGCCGCCTGAATGACGCAGCCCTTCACGCCAAACGCGCCACGGGCCTTTTGCCGCGTGGCTCGGCGGGGTGGAATCGGGCACAAGACGTGTTAAGAGCTGCACAAGCAGTAGAAAAACGGAGATAAAACCAACATGAAACGCATCCTTTTGGCCACAGCATTGGCCATCACCACATTTACCGCACCGGCGATGGCCACCGACCTGATGGATATGACCGACAGCGAACGCGATGTGTTTCGCGCCGAAGTCCGCGCCTATCTGATGGAAAACCCCGAGGTGCTGCTGGAAGCCATCAACGAACTCGAGCAACGGCAGGCTGCCGACGAAGCAGCCAATGATGCAACTCTGTTGCAAACCAACGCTGAGGAAATTTTCAACGACGGCGTATCCTATGTAGGCGGCAACCCGGATGGCGATGTCACCATTGTTGAATTTTCCGATTACCGTTGCCCTTACTGCAAACGCGCCCACCCAGAGGTGGCGCGATTGCTTGAAAAAGACGGAAACATAAAATTCATATATAAGGAGTTTCCAATCCTTGGACCGGATTCATTGACTGCGGCTCAATTTGCCGTCGCGGTATTGATGCTGGATGGCCCCGAAAAATATCATGAGGTAAGCAACGCCCTAATGGAAATGCGTGGCGAGCCTAGCGAAGCGGCATTGACACATATTGCAGATGGCTTTGAACTGGATAGTGCAGCATTGCTGGACAAAATGAAAAGCACCGAAGTGATGCAAGTAATCAAGGCCAACCGTGCTCTGGGTCAGCGCCTGAAAATATCCGGCACCCCTACCTTTATTATTGGCGATCAGTTGATCCGCGGATATGTCCCACAGGACAATATGCAGGCTATCGTCGCAAAGGCCCGCAAAGAATAGTCGCAGGCACCGCCCGTCTTTACTAGGGCCTGTTGACGTTCCACACACCGCACTGGCGCGAGTCCAAAATTGCAGCCAGCGCGTTGATTTTCCCGCAGCGATACCGGCATCGGTAAGGGGAAATCCACGCGTTGGAAGCAATTTTGGCCGCGTCCCGCAGGGATTTCACCAAAATCCTCCATTGCGACACCAATTTCGCTTGCAAGGGGACCACCCTTGCGGCACTCAATTGGCTTGCACTGGCGGATTTTGGGTCGAAACCGGTGTGGTGTGGGGAACGTCAACAGGCCCTAACCGAATAGACGGGCGGCTACTCTGCCGCTTTTGCCTTGGCGATCTCGGACTCGATCACGGCGGCGCATTCCTCGACCTGCTCAACGATGTGTTCGATCATTTCCTCGTTGCTTAACTTGTGGCTCTGGGCACCTGCGATATATACCATGCCGCTGCCTGCCCCGCCGCCGGTGAAACCGACATCGGTCATCAAGGCTTCGCCCGGACCATTCACCACACAGCCAATGATACTTAGCGACATCGGGGTTTTGATGTGCTCAAGGCGACGTTCCAGCGTGTCCACCACCTTGATCACATCAAATCCCTGCCGCGCGCAAGAGGGGCAGGAAATGATGTTCACGCCGCGATGGCGCAGGCCTAGCGATTTCAGAATTTCAAAGCCCACCTTGACCTCTTCCACCGGATCGGCAGACAGGGACACGCGGATGGTATCGCCAATGCCCGCCCACAGCAGATTGCCAAGGCCGATGGCCGATTTGATGGTGCCGGACACCAATCCGCCCGCCTCGGTCACGCCCAGATGGATCGGCGCGTCTGTGGCCTCGGCCAGTTGTTGGTAGGCAGCGGCGGTCATGAACACATCCGACGCCTTGACCGAAATCTTGAATTCGTGAAAATCATTGTCTTGCAGGATGCGGATATGTTCCAGCCCGCTTTCAACCATCGCATCGGGGCATGGCTCGCCGTATTTTTCCAGCAGGTGTTTTTCCAGTGACCCAGCGTTCACACCGATGCGGATCGAACAACCATGATCACGCGCGGCCTTGATCACATCCTTCACGCGGTCAGGATTGCCGATGTTGCCGGGGTTGATCCGCAGACAGGCCGCGCCCGCCTCGGCGGCCTCGATGGCGCGTTTGTAATGGAAATGGATATCGGCGACGATTGGCACGGGGCTTTCGGCGACGATTTCCTTCAGGGCGGCGGACGACTCCACATCCGGCACCGAAACCCGCACGATATCGGCCCCCGCCTCGGCGCAGGCCAGAACCTGTTTGATGGTTGCTGCTGCGTCGGATGTCAGCGTGTTGGTCATTGTCTGCACCGCAATCGGCGCATCCCCCCCGATCGGCACAGGGCCAACGTGGATTTTGCGGGATTTGCGACGGTCAATATCGCGCCACGGACGGATCGGATTATGCGTCATCACACGGGCCTTTTTCGGGCTGTTACAGGTTTGTCTGTGAAATAGATAATCACCTGCGCAAACAGGTGCAACGCCAAGCCGGGCTTATTCGTCCGCCGGAATGGCAGGATCAACCGAAAGTTCGGCAACCACTTTGGCCAATTCTTCATTTTTTGTCAGGTCTGCCAGCGCGTATTTTTCAGTGATTTCACCTTCACCCAATGCAATCTTGCTTACCACCGAAGCGCCCTCGCCTGCCGGACCATATGTTTTGCCATTCACCGCAAAATAAACCCCGCCAGCATAACCGGTCCGAAGGGTTGGTGGTTCTTCTGTTTTGGGCAGCACAAATTTGTCACCGGGCTGCATGACCTTCTCAAAGATCACAGTGCCGTCAGCGGATCTGACACGAACCCATGATTCACGGACAGCAAAAATGGCAACTTCGGGCACGCCGTCCTCGACCACCTTGATAAGGGTCGGGTCGATTGGTTCGGGCGATAAATCAGGTTGATCCAAGCCTGCCATTACACGGCGAAGCTCGGGGCCACTAAGGCTGCTATCCGGTGCCAGCGTTCCGAAACTATCGGGATCAAGCGCTGCTATTGGACCATCCCGCGGAACCATCACCGGCACTTCAAGCGCTTGCGGGCGATATAACCGGTCCAATGCATCTGACGAAGGAGCAACAAAACCGGCAGTTTCATCTTCATTCATTGCCAGCACATCCGCACGACCAGCCAGCGGATCAACTGTAGCGGCAAGCCCCGGAGCCTGCTCGACAGGTGCAAACTGCACACGCTGCACTTCTTGCAGCACGGTCCATCCGCCATACCCGATGCCGCCAATAAGCGCGACCAGAACCAGAACCGACCCGATCGCGTTTAGTTCAATGCCGGAAAAGAAAGATTCTTTACGGGGCAGAAAAGTGGCATTCGGATCAGCCAAGGGATCACGAACAGCATCGCGTTTTTGCACATCGCGTTCGGATTTTTGAGCGGCAGCCGTTGACGCCTGCGCCGACATGCCATGCGCTGTTTCATAATTGCTTTCGTTGCAGAATTTCTGAAAGGCCCATTCCGGATCCATCCCCAGATAGCGCGCATAGGAACGCACATAACCGGCAATAAAACTGGGGGATTCAAAGGCGCTGGGATCAGCGTTTTCAATCGCCGCAACATAGGTTGCCTTGATCTTCAGTTCACGCTGTACATCCAAAAGGGATTTACCAAGGGTCGCACGTTCGCCGCGCATGATATCCCCAAGATGCAGGTCATAAGCATCGAATCCGGCTGGCTGGACTGTTTCTTCAGCCTCTTTAGGCGTAAAAATGCGCCCGATCATGTGCCCTGCTCCGATGTCACCTCGATAGTCCCCAAAAATGCTGACGATTCGCTTTACGCCAACCTATTACGGAATCGTTACCACAAGCCAACTAAAATTGCACGTTTTGAGATAGTTCACCCAGTAAGGTCGGCGCGATTTAGCGCACATTGAGACCATAGATCATCCAGCGCATGAACCAGTTTATCCATCTCTTCGGGGCCATGCACCGGCGACGGTGTAAACCGCAGCCGTTCGGTGCCGCGCGGCACGGTCGGAAAGTTGATCGGCTGAACGTAAATACCATAATTTTCCAGCAGCAGATCAGACAGCATCTTGCATTTAACCGGATCCCCCACATGCACCGGCACGATATGACTGCCGTGATCGGTGATCGGCAGGCCCATCGCCTTTAGCCGGTCCTTCAGGATGCGTGCATGGGTCTGTTGCAACTCACGCAGATGCGGATCGGTTTTCAGATGTTTGACCGATGCCGCCGCCCCTGCTGCAACTGCTGGCGGCAGGCTGGTGGTGAAAATAAAGCCGGGCGCATAAGAACGGATCGCATCCGCCATCTTGGCGCTGGTGGCGATATAGCCGCCATGCACGCCGTATGCCTTACCCAAGGTGCCGTTGATAATGTCGATCCGGTCCATCAGCCCATCGCGTTCGGCCACGCCCGCACCATGTGTTCCATACATGCCCACTGCATGCACTTCGTCGATATAGGTCAGCGCGTTGAATTCTTCTGCCAGATCAAGCACTTCTTCGATTGGACCGAAATCCCCATCCATCGAATAGATTGATTCAAAGGCAATCAGTTTCGGTGCGTCCTTGTCCAGTTCTTCCAGCAATTCGCGCAAATGCGCCACATCGTTGTGGCGCCAGATCTTCTTGGCGCAATTGCCGTGACGAATTCCCTGAATCATCGACGCATGGTTCAATTCGTCCGATAGAATGGTCAGCCCGGGGAACAACAGCGGCAGGGTGGAAAGCGTGGCGTCATTGGCAATATAGGCCGAGGTGAAAATCAGCGCCGCTTCTTTCTGGTGCAGATCGGCCAGCTCGGATTCCAGCGCCTTGTGGTACACCGTGGTGCCGGAAATATTACGGGTGCCGCCCGAACCGGCGCCCGTTGCACGCAGTGCATCGTGCATTGCTTCCAGCACATGCGGGTGCTGGCCCATGCCCAGATAATCATTGCCACACCAGACGGTGATTTCCTGCTCGCTACCATCGGGTTTGCGCCAGATCGCATGCGGGAAAGCCCCCTTGCGACGTTCGATATCGATAAAGGTGCGATAGCGCCCCTCGTCATGCAGACGTTGCAGGCTTTCGTCGATCTTGGCGGAATAATCCAATGGTCAGCTCCCTAATACCCAACGGCCCAGAATCACCGCTGTCGTTCGCGTTATCACAGGGAATAGCGCAGATGTTTTAACAAAAACAGGTTACAAAATGCCGCGCGACCTAATTATCCTGAATTACAACCTTACAGTCAGTTGCGCCCTTTTCTGCGGCAGACTTGTTACAAGCGGCAAGCGCTGCATCCGCCGCCCCGTCGCCTTTGGCAATCGCATAATCGCCGGTTGTTGGCGAAATCGCCATCGCCTTGGACCCGCGTCCTTTCAGATATGTTTTCCTGAATGCCGTGGTGGCGCTGGCGGATAACTGCAATGGCTGCTCGGAAAATTTGCGCGGAACAATATAAGCCACCATCAAACACTTTGGCCCGCCCCCCCGAAGGGCATTACATTCCTTTATCGCCTGCGCCTCGGCCGCTTTAACACTATGGTGATTGGCCATAGCAACCGTTGCTTTATTCGCCAACCCCCGTTTGGGCGAGGCCGCAATAGCCCCGTAATACAGCACCGCCTTGAACTCGGGCATATCTGCCATCAGTTTCAGGGTCTTAATATCAACCTCGGTCATGAAATCCTGCGGCACCACGACAAATTCAGTTGCCTTGGGCGAAAACAGCATCCGCTTGGCCTCTTTGCCGGTAAAAGGCGCTTCGCCCGCCAATGCCTGCGTGACCCCCAATGCGATAATTGCCGCTGCCGTTAAAACTTTAACCATTTGTCCCTCCAAAACAGATTTACTAAAACCCTACCCTGCCCGCCTGCATCTGACCAGTGCCTCTGGACAGTTCCCACCACGGTGCTAGGGTCACCCGCGAAACAACACCGGAGCATTCCCATGACCCTAGATGCCGTTCTTGCCCATATCGACGCCGAATTACCCAAAGCCACCGACCGTTTGCTGGACCTGTTGCGCATTCCGTCCATTTCCACCGATCCTGCCTACAAGGCCGATTGCGATCGCGCCGCCGATTGGCTGGTGGATGAATTGAACGGCCTTGGCTTTGACGCCAGCAAACGCCCGACCGCGGGGCACCCGATGGTGGTGGCCCATAATGACGGCACCGGCACGCATGTGCTGTTTTACGGCCACTACGATGTGCAACCGGTCGACCCGCTGGAGCTGTGGGACACCCCGCCATTTGAACCCGCCCTTGAAGACACCGACAAAGGCGTGGTGATCCGGGGCCGTGGATCATCCGACGACAAAGGGCAGTTGATGACCTTTGTCGAGGCCTGCCGCGCGTGGAAAGCCGTCACCGGCAGCCTGCCGATCAAGGTTTCGATCTTTTTCGAGGGCGAAGAGGAATCCGGCTCGCCCTCGCTGGTGCCTTTCATGCAGCAAAACGCCGACGAACTAACCGCCGACATCGCCCTGATCTGCGACACCGGCCTGTTTGAATCCGCCGTCCCCGCCATCACCACGCAACTGCGCGGCATGGTAACCGAGGATTTCACCATCAAAGGTGCGGCGCGCGATCTGCATTCGGGCATGTATGGCGGGCTGGCGGGCAATCCGATCCATGTTCTGTCCGACATCATCGCCAAACTGCACGATGAAACCGGCCATATCACGCTGGAAGGGTTCTATGACGATGTGCCCGAACTGACCGATGAAATGCGCAGCCAGTGGCAAAATCTGGCCTTTGACCACGCCGGCTATCTGGGCGACGTGGGTCTGTCTGTACCCGCAGGCGAACAGGACCGCACGCCGCTGGAAATGATCTGGTCGCGCCCCACTTGCGAAGTGAACGGGATCTGCGGTGGCTACATTGGTGACGGATTCAAAACCGTTCTACCGGCCGAAGCCAGCGCCAAAATCAGTTTTCGCCTTGTCGGCCAGCAGGATCCCGACAAAATCCACGACGCCTTTGTGAAACATGTAAAGGACAACCTGCCCTCGGATTTCACCGTCGAGTTCACCCCCAGCCGCGGCGCACCGGCCTCGCAGATGTCCACCGACAATCCGGCATTCGAAAAATCCCGTCAGGCGCTGTCGGATGAATGGCCCCGCCCCGCCGCCTATGTGGGCTGTGGTGGATCGATCCCGATTGCCGGGCATTTCAAAGAGGTGCTGGGCATGGACGCCATGCTGATCGGTTTTGGCAAAGATGACGACGCAATCCATTCGCCGAACGAAAAATACGACATGGAGAGTTTCCACAAAGGCACGCGCAGCTGGGCACGGATTTTGGCGGCACTGGCGGAGTAAGTGCAAATGCAGTTTCTAAAAGCAGTCGCAATAGCCGGAATAATGTTGCCTGTGCAGGCGCTTGGGGCAGAGACTGCCTGCCTGACCCGCGCCGATCTGGAAAACGGTATTATTCTGGAGACCACAACCACCCAGAACGAACGGTCTAATGTTGTCCGCCGAACTTATCAGCGGATAAATGGCAACGTCATTCAGGTGCAAATGACCCCGCTTAAACCTTCCGGCGAGCCTGAAACTAAACCTCAATTCCCCACTTTGTATCTGTATAAAGGTTTAATCCTGGTCACCTCGGAAGACGCTGACAAATATGCCAGCAATGGCATCGATCCACAATTAGAAGGGTTTTTTCCGCTCAAAACTGGGACAAGTTTGGAATTTAAGAATGCATTTCCAGACAATAACGAGAGCACATTTATTGTAGATGTGTTTGGGAAGACTGATCGCTTGATCGCTGGTTGTAACTATTCTTTCTATCAAATCAGTTGGAAGATAAGCAGTCCGAAAAGCGGCGAAACGATCAGTAGAAAATATCTTTATAGCGAAGAACTTGAAGTGTGGCTGGACGACCCTGCCATGTTTCTAATCAATAGCAACCTGTTAATGCCTGATGAATTAAAACAAGTCCGCAAGTACACAAGATTTTCAGCAGCACAGCCGGATTAACCGTTGATAGCCATCTGCACCAGTTTGGCCGCCAGCACCACAAAGGGCGCGGTGTGCAGCAACAAATCAAACCAGTCCAGCGGGCGTTTCAATGTGCCCGCTTTCAGCATCTTGATCTTTTCCCAGATGTGCGGCTCGGGCACGAAGGGGGCCAGCCCCAAAGTGGCCGCCGCGATCACCGCATAAGACAGCGGCAGTTGTTCCAGCATGTCCCACATTGGCTTATTCCTTCCCTATCCGCGCGCCCATCCGCGCCAGCTTGGCAAACAACAGCAGCCAAGGGGTGCCATGCAAAAGCAGATCGAATATATCCATAGGTTTGGACAATTCACCGGCCATCAGCATCCGCAGTTTTTCCAGCACATGCGGTTCCGGCACAAACGGGGCCAGCCCCAGCAAAAGCGCTGCCATGATCAGGGTGGGCAATGAAATATTGTCAAGAAATGACATATCAACACTTTCTTTTTCGCTGGGGGAAAGTGGCGCGGTTGACGGGACTCGAACCCGCGACCCCCGGCGTGACAGGCCGGTACTCTAACCAACTGAGCTACAACCGCGCACTTTACAATGTCACCAACCGGCAACTTGTTTGGGCGTTCTAGGGCGAGTAGCCAGAGGCGTCAAGCGGTTCCGTCCGGTTTTTTGAAAATAGTTTGTGCGCAACCAGCTATCAGCCTGTCAGCCGCACTTGCCGACCTTCCCGCAAATGATAAACACACCCCTGCCCGCCCTGCAAAGCAGCCATTCCGGCCAAGTCCAGCCCCAGCCAGACACCGCGCAAAACATGCGAGGTAACCCCGTGTGTAACAATAACAGCCGGACCTGACAAAGACTCCAGAAACTCCCTCGCCCGTTGTTGCACTTGCACAAAGCTTTCCCCTGTCGGGTTGTCAAAATACCAGATAATTCCCTGACCCCGCTTTGCATATGCCGCGGGCCAACCCAAAGCGATTTCGGTTTCAAGCAACCCTTCCCACGCGCCCTGACGCAATTCACACAGACGCGGGTCCGGTTTATGATCTTGCCCAACTATCCCGCATACAATATCGGCCGTTTGTTTGACACGCCCCTGTGGGCTGCTGAAAATATCAAACCCGCGTCCGCCAACATCCTGCGCCCGCAGAATTTCGCCTTGTGTAGCGGCTTGCGTCTGGCCCATATCTGTCAAAGGCGAATTCAAGCTACCCTGATAGCGCCCTTCACGGTTCCATTCGGTTTCCCCGTGGCGCAACACATAGATTTCGGGATAGGTTTTGGCCATTTCAGTCACTCGCATTCAATCGGGGGAAATGGTGGGTGATAAGAGACTCGAACTCCTGACATCTTCGGTGTAAACGAAGCGCTCTACCAACTGAGCTAATCACCCTTGTGGGGGCGTTTAACGCGAGTTGCACGGGGTATGCAAGCCCCTTTCACAGAAAAAACGCACCTCTTTTCAGGGTGCGTTGATTTTTTCGTAATTTGGCAAGGGCTGGCCCGAAATCAGGTCGGGGTTTTCACCACTTTGCCCTCGTCCACCGCGTTGCGCTGGCGAATACGGCAGACCATCATTTTGGCGTTAGGCAGCTCTTTGGTCTTTTTTACCATTACCTTGCCCAGTGGTTGCAGGTTCAATTCCTCACCCGCCGCCAAGGCTTCGCCCAGAACGGCCAGCATGGCCTCGATCGTAGGTTTGGCGTCTTTCTTTTTCACGCCCGAGCGTGCGACGACCCGCTCAATCAACTCTTTCTTGCGAAGCACAGCAACCTCGGCTGCTTTGGCGGGGGGTGCCGGTTTTGCCGCCGGTTTTTCAGGGGCTTTTGTGCGCGGGGTGGTCTTGCGGGGCGGTGTTTTACTGCCTGTGGTTGCCATTGTGTTCACTACTCTCTTTCACGAAATAATCCGAAGGTATCTATATCAAAAGGGGGCCGCAAAGCCCCCTTTCTTTGGTTAATGTGCAGTTGCACCGGCATCGCCCGCCTTGGCGGTCAACGCCGCCTTGGCTGCGGCGGCTTCTTCTGCCGCTTCATCCCATTCGATCGGCTCCGGCTCTCTTACCAAGGCATGTTTCAGCACCTCGGACACATGTTCCACAGGGATGATCGTTAGCCCCTCTTTCACATTGTCCGGTATTTCGGCCAGATCCTTTTCGTTTTCTTTCGGGATCAGAACGGTTTTGATACCGCCCCGCAGCGCCGCCAACAGCTTTTCTTTCAAACCGCCGATCGGCAGCACATTGCCGCGCAAGGTAACCTCGCCGGTCATGGCAATGTCTTTCTTGACAGCGATGCCCGTCAGAACCGACACGATGGATGTCACCATCCCCACACCGGCGCTTGGCCCGTCCTTTGGGGTTGCGCCTTCGGGGACGTGGACGTGGATGTCGATTTTCTCGAATTGCGTCGGTTTCACCCCGATTTGCGGGCTGATTGAACGCACAAAGGATGACGCTGCATCAATGCTTTCTTTCATCACATCGCCCAGCTTGCCGGTGGTTTTCATCCGCCCCTTTCCGGGCAGTTTCAGCGCCTCGATCGACAGCAATTCGCCGCCCACCGATGTCCACGCCAGACCGGTGACCACGCCAACGTGATCCTTTTCCTCGGCCAGACCATAGCGAAAGCGTTTGACGCCCAGATATTCCTCAAGGTTTTCAGGGGTGATTACCACCTTTTCCTCGTCCCCGCGCACGATTTTGGTCACGGCCTTGCGCGCCAGTTTGGCGATCTCGCGCTCAAGGTTGCGCACGCCAGCCTCGCGGGTGTAAGTGCGGATGATTTCCTGCAAGGCTGCATCGGTCAGCTCGAATTCGTCGGGCTTCAACCCGTGGCCCTTGATCTGCTTTTCAAGCAAATGCCGCTTGGCGATCTCGCGCTTTTCGTCCTCGGTGTATCCCGACAGCGGGATGATCTCCATCCGGTCCAGCAGCGGGCTTGGCATGTTATAGCTGTTCGCCGTGGTCAGGAACATCACATCCGACAGATCGTATTCGACCTCCAGATAGTGATCGACGAAGGTGCTGTTTTGTTCGGGGTCCAGAACCTCGAGCATCGCAGACGCCGGGTCACCACGGAAATCCTGCCCCATCTTGTCGATTTCATCGAGCAGGATCAGCGGATTGGTGGTTTTCGCCTTTTTCAGCGCCTGAATGATCTTGCCGGGCATTGATCCGATGTAGGTGCGGCGATGGCCGCGAATTTCGGATTCGTCCCGCACACCACCCAGCGAAATGCGAATAAATTCGCGCCCCGTGGCCCGCGCCACAGATTTCCCAAGGCTGGTTTTACCCACACCCGGAGGCCCGACCAGACACAGGATCGGTCCCTTCAGCTTGCGTGAACGCTGACCAACGGCCAGATATTCAACAATCCGTTCCTTGACCTTTTCAAGGCTGTAGTGATCATCATCCAGCACCTTTTGTGCTGCATTCAGGTCCTTTTTCACGCGGCTACGCTTGCCCCACGGGATCGACAACATCCAGTCCAGATAATTGCGCACCACGGTGGCCTCGGCAGACATCGGCGACATGTTCTTCAGCTTTTTCAGCTCGCCATTGGCTTTTTCCAGCGCTTCTTTGCTCAACTTGGCCTGGGCGATACGCTCTTCCAGCTCGGCGATTTCGTTGTTGCCGTCTTCGCCGTCGCCCAGTTCCTTCTGAATGGCTTTCATCTGCTCGTTCAGATAATATTCGCGCTGGGTGCGCTCCATCTGGCTTTTGACGCGGGTCTTGATCTTTTTCTCGACCTTCAGCACTGACATTTCACCTTGCATCAGGCCGTAAATCTTCTCTAGACGCTCGGCCACCGACAGGGTTTCCAAAAGCTCCTGCTTTTGGTCAACCTCGATGCCCAGATGGCCCGCCACCAGATCGGACAGCTTGTCGCTCTCGACCGCATCGGCCACAGCCGACAGCGCCTCTTCGGGCACGTTTTTCTTGATCTTGGCATAGCGTTCGAATTCGGAACCGACAGACCGCACCAGCGCCTCGACTGTTGCCTCGTCGCCCAGTGTTTCTTCCAGTTCTTCGGCATGGGCCTCGAAATAATCGGGGTTGTCCAGATAATCGGTGATACGCACCCGCTTGCGCCCCTCGACCAGTACCTTGACGGTGCCGTCAGGCAGCTTCAGCAGTTGCAGCACATTGGCCAGAACGCCAATGTTGTAAATGCCATCCGAATCCGGGTCGTCCTGTGCGGGATCAATCTGGCTCGACAGCAGGATTTGCTTGTCATCCACCATCACCTCTTCCAGGGCTTTGACGGATTTCTCACGGCCCACGAACAGCGGCACGATCATATGCGGGAATACCACAATATCGCGCAACGGCAGTACGGGGTAGGATGTGCTCATTTGCTCGGTCATTTCTTGTCCTTGTTCAGTGGCAGACAACGGCAGGCCCCTGTTCGCTTAGGCAACCTGTCTGTCTCCGGTCTTTGGTTTAATAAAATGGGGATGATCCCCCGATTATTCAACCATTAACCCGCCATGCAGCTTTGGGGCGCAATGTGCCTGTGCAATGCGGCAAGGGCAAGGCACCATTCCCCAAAGAAACCCAAAAATGCCGTCAAATTCAGTAAATAACGGTGGATAAACCGCCTATATGCACAAAATCGCGCTAAAGTGGTTCAATGTCCCCTTGCGCACGCTGCGCATGGAATTGTGATTCAAAGTTATCGAATGTACCCGCGGCAATCGCATCACGCATCCCCGCCATCAGTTCCTGATAATAATGCAGATTGTGCCATGTCATCAGCATCGAGGCGATGATTTCATGCGCCTTGAACACATGGTGCAGATAGGCGCGGGAATAACTGCGGCAGGCGGGACATGTGCAGGCTTCGTCCAGCGGGCGGGGGTCATCCTTGTGGCGGGCGTTTTTGATGTTTAGCACCCCGTGGCGGGTGAAAATCTGCCCCGTGCGCCCCGACCGTGATGGCAGTACGCAATCAAACATATCAATGCCGCGTTTCACACCGCCAACCAGATCGTCGGGCTTGCCCACCCCCATCAGGTAGCGCGGCTTGTCGGCGGGCAGCATATCGGGGGCGTAATCCAGCACCTGAAACATGGTTTCCTGCCCCTCGCCCACCGCCAGACCACCAACGGCATATCCTTCAAAGCCAATCGTCTTAAGCGCCTCGGCACTTTCCTCGCGCTGGTCCTTGAACACACTGCCCTGCTGGATACCGAACAGCGCGTGACCAGGCCGGTCGCCAAATGCATCACGCGACCGCTGCGCCCATCGCATCGACATCCGCATGGATTTTTGCGCCACATCCTCGGGCGCGGGATGCGGGGTGCATTCATCAAAACACATCACAATATCGCTGCCCAGCAGACGCTGGATTTCCATGCTGCGTTCGGGCGTGATTTCATGCAACGAGCCGTCGATGTGCGATTTGAAGGTCACGCCCTGTTCCGACATCTTGCGCAGGTCCGACAGGCTCATCACCTGAAAGCCGCCGGAATCCGTCAGAATGGGCCGTTCCCAGTTCATGAATTTGTGCAAGCCGCCCAGATTGGCAATCCGTTCGGCAGTGGGGCGCAGCATCAGATGATAGGTATTGCCCAGCAGAATATCCGCCCCCGTGGCGCGCACGTTTTCAGGCAGCATCGCCTTGACCGTGGCCGCTGTGCCAACCGGCATAAAGGCCGGTGTGCGGATGTCGCCGCGCGGGGTGTGGATGATACCGGTGCGGGCCTTGCCGTCGGTGTTGTGCAGATCAAAGGAAAACTGTGTCATGCGCGCCTGATACGCCAAAGACGCGGGGCTTGCAAATCCCTATCCCAGCGCCAGAATCCGGTCGAATTTGGCCGCACATATGAAATCGTTTTCGGTCAGCCCGTGCACCACATGGGTGGTGAATTCCACCTCGCAATAACCCCAGCCAAAACGAATGTCGGGGTGATGCCCTTCCTGCTCGCCCAGCCAGGCCGCCACATTGGCGCAGTGGTGCGCGGCGTTGAACCCCTTGACCGTGACACGCCGCACCAGCCAGCGCCCCTCTTTGGCCAGCTTCCAGCCTTCGTGCAACTGCCCCATTTTGTCGGCCACTTCGGCCTCGGACAGCACCGGCATCCCGCCGTGGCAGGCAATACAGGTCTTGCCGCTTAGATCATCGCCCATTTTAGTCCCCTTAATTCGGCGCGTTGCCAAACCATTTCAGATATATCCGGTCAAAATCGCCTTGCTCGGACAGTTGCAGTAACGCCTGATTAACCCGCTCGCGCCATTTCGATCCCTCGGGAAAAACAATCCCGTAAGGTTCGCGCTGGAATATCGGCCCTGTCAGGCGCACCTTTTCCTGACCTTCGCCGTTTGCATAGTGACTTAGCACCGGAAAATCATAGACCACGGCGGCCACCTGCCCTGTTTCCAACGCCTTGTAAGCCTGATCAATGGTTTCAACCGCCCTGATCTGCACGGCGGGCAAATGCTGCAAATAGGCCTCGCTGGTTGACCCGATCAGGGTCGCAACCCGTTTGCTGGCCAAATCTTCAGGCCCGCGAATTTCCCCTTCCAGACGCGAAACCGTCATGGCCGAAGAAATCGTCGCGGTGAACCAGGCAAAGGCGACATAGCCGAATACGATCAGCACCAGCGCAATCACCCGTCCGGTGTGTGATTTCGGAGTCTTATCACCATAGCCAACGGTCGAAATTGTAACCATGGTCCAATAGACCCCGTCCCACAGACCCATTGGGTAACTGCGGGTGAATTCTGGGTTTTTGCGCCGTTCCGCCAACCACACGATATGCGCCGCACCCAAAACCAGAATGGCCAGCGCCAACAGGGCAAAGCGAAAGCTTTGCGACGCAAAAACCCCCTGAATCACCGACAGCGCCTTGGCGACCATGCCAATGTTTTTGTTGGGCACCATAATCTGCAAACCGGAACGAAAGAAGGGATGGGAAAAATCCATCCGCTGCTCGCGGTCCGATGTGATGGTCACCGCCGCAATCGCAACATCCCCTTTGCCCGCCTCGATCGCCCGCAACAATTCAGTGACATTGGGCAATACGGCAATATCGCTTTGCACGCCCATCTGTTTTTCAACCATCTTCCACAGATCAATACTGAACCCGCTAAGGGTGCCATCCGCATTTTCAATCACAAAGGGCGGAACCGGTTTGACCAGCACCCGCAATTTCGGATTGTCTGTGGATTGCGCAACCCCTTGCGCCGCCAGAATACACAGCAACCATACGGCCAGAAGTCGTTTCAGGATTTGATTCATTGCAGTTCCCCTGGACAATTCTAGCGTGGTCTGGTCGTTTTTGTCCAAAACTTCTTGAAAAGGCGCGGAAAACCGCTGTTAACCATCAATCAGTGCAGCAACGATGGCCGTGAAGTCATCGCCGCGATGCTCGAAACTTTTGTATTGGTCAAAGCTGGCAGCGGCGGGGGCCAACAGCACGGTATCGCCCTCTTCGGCATCCTTGCTGGCGGCCGCAACCGCGCGCTCCATCGTTTCGCAAATCTGGTAAGGGGTATCCCCCAGCTGGCCCGAAAATTCCTCGGCCGAGGCGCCAATCAGATAGGCTTTGCGCACATTGCCCAGATGTGGTGCAAGGCTGGAAATACCACCCGTCTTGCCCTGCCCGCCTACAATCCAGCGGATATTCTGGAACGCCAGCAATGCCTTTTCGGCAGCGTCCACATTGGTGGCCTTGCTGTCGTTCACATAGGTCACACCGTTGGCAACACCTACGATCTGGCTGCGATGGGCCAGCCCGCCAAAGCTGTGGAACGCCGCCTCGATCACCTTGGGTGCGATGCCCAAAGTGCGCACAGCAGCGTAGGCCGCGCAGGCATTCTGATGGTTATGCGCACCCGGCAAGCCCTTGATTTTGCGCAAATCTATCGACCCCATTTGCCGCCCTTTCCGGTATTCCGACAAGAACCCCTTGCGGGCGAACACGGCCCAGCCGGGGCCGGTCAGTTTGGTATCTACCGAAATGCGGATCACACGGTCATCCGCTGGCCCCTCGGCCATTTGATTGGCCAGAAACCGGCCCTCGTTTTCATCCACACCGATCACGGCGCGGTCCGGCCCGCCTTCGGCGAACAAGCGGCGTTTGGCGGCGAAATAGCCGCCGATGCCGCCGTGCCGGTCCAGATGATCCGGTGACAGGTTGGTAAACACGGCCACATCTGGGGTGAGCGAGCGGGCCAGTTCGGTCTGATAGCTGGACAGCTCCAGCACCACGACTTCGCCGTCATGGGCGGGGTCGATATCCAGCACCCCGCGGCCGATGTTTCCGGCCAGTTGTGTCGGGCGTTTGGCATGTTCCAAAACATGATGGATCAGTGCGGCGGTGGTGGATTTGCCGTTGCTGCCGGTGATGGCGATCACGCGGGGGGCAACGTCGAAACCGTCCCACTCGTAGGTCGCGAAGGATCGGAAGAACAGCCCGATATCATTGTCGATCGGCACACCGGCGGCGGTAGCATTGCGCACCACGGGGTTTGGTTCGGGGTAAAGATGCGGGATACCGGGGGATACGATCAGGGTGGCGATGTCCTCCCACACGCCTGCCTTGCGCAGGTCGGTTGCCGGATAGCCCTGTTTGTCAGCCGCATTGCGGGCGACCTCGTTGTCGTCCCAAACGACGGGGATCGCCCCGCCCGCTTCTAGAGCCACGGCGGTTGCAAGACCACTGCGGCCAAGGCCCAGAACGGCCACTTTCTTACCTGCAAATCCTTGAACGGGGATCATGTGCTGCCCTCTTATCCTTGCCTGCCCCTGTTTAGGCCGCAGCAGACTAATTGGCAAACCCTCAATGCGGCCCGTAGGGCGGGGTTCACCCCGCCGTTTTGACCAAGCCGTGGCGGGGTGAATCCCGCCCTACACAAATCCTAACGCACTTTCAGAGTTGCCAGCCCGATCAGCGCAAGGATCAGCGATATGATCCAGAACCGGATCACGATCTGTGGTTCGGACCAGCCCTTTTTTTCGTAATGGTGATGGATCGGGGCCATCAGGAACACCCGTTTTCCGGTGCGCTTGAAATAGAGCACCTGAATAATCACCGAAAGGGCCTCGACCACGAACAGTCCGCCAACAATGGCCAAAACGATTTCGTGTTTTGTGGCCACCGCAATCGCCCCCAAAGCGCCGCCAAGCGCCAGTGAGCCGGTGTCGCCCATAAACACGGCAGCCGGAGGCGCGTTATACCACAGAAAGCCCAGACCCCCGCCAATCAGGGCCGAGGTAAAGATGAACAATTCGCCGGTATTAGGGACATAGTGCACATCCAGATATTCGGTGAAATCGACCCGACCGACCGCATAGGCGATGATGCCCAGCGTGCCCGCCGCAATCATCACCGGCATGATCGCCAGACCGTCCAGACCATCGGTCAGGTTCACCGCATTGGCGGAGCCGACGATCACGATCATCGCAAAAGGAATGAACACATAGCCAAGGTTGATCAGCGTATTCTTGAACACCGGCATCGCCAGTTGATAGGCCAGATCATCGGGCTGGTAACTGGCCGCCCAATAGCCCGCAATCCCGGCAATCAGCAGGCCAAAAGCCATGCGTATTTTACCGGAAACACCTTTGGTATTGTTCTTGCTGACTTTGGCATAATCATCGGCAAACCCGATAAGCCCGAAAGACAGCGTTACAAACATCACCATCCAGACATAGGGGTTATCCAGCCGCGCCCACAGCAGCGTTGAAACCGTCAATGCCCCCAAAATCAACACCCCGCCCATCGTTGGCGTGCCTGCTTTCTCCAGAATGTGGCTTTGCGGTCCGTCCTCACGGATCGGCTGGCCATTGGTTTGTTTGCGGCGCAACAGGTTGATCAGGGGCTGGCCAAAGATGAAACCAAACACCAGCGCTGTAAAAAACGCCCCGCCCGAGCGAACGGTTATATAGCGGAAAAGATTGAAGAAATCGCCGCCGTCCGACAGGCTGGATAACCAGTAAAGCATCTACACTGATCCTTTGTTACTATTCATTTCGCCCGATTGGCCCAAATTTCGGATCGCAGTCGCAACCGTGCTGACCAAGGATCCTTTGGACCCCTTTACCAAGATCACATCGCCCGCGTCCACCAGCCGGTGCGCGGTTGCCGCAAGGTCAGTTGCCTTTTCGACCCACTCGCCGCGTTTGTGATCCGGCAGGGCCTGCCACAGCGTCTGCATCCGCGGACCCGCGCAATGCACCAGCGTGACATTTTCCAGCGCCGGATGGGTGGCGAATGCGCCGTGCAGCGCCAGTTCGTCCTCGCCCAGTTCCAGCATATCGCCCAGCACCGCAATCCGGCGCCCGGTGTGGATACGCCCCACCCCGTCCACCGGTTGCGTGGCCGCCAGCACCTTCAGCGCGGCGTCCAGCGATGTCGGGTTGGCATTGTAAGCGTCATCAATCAGGGTCACGGCCTGATCCGGCTCGTATTGATCCAGCACCACGGTTTCAAAAGTGCCGCGACCGGCGGGGGGCTGCCACAGGGCCATGTCATTGACCGCCAACGCCACATCGGTCCCCAACGCCTGCACCACGGCCAGAACGCCCAAAGCATTCATGGCAAAGTGTTCGCCCAAGCTATTGATTTTGATCAGGGTTTCGGCACCACCTACCTGTGCCCGCACCACAGTCATACCGCCCGCCTGTTGCACATTCAGCAGGCGGTGGGTGTTGCTTTCGCCTATGCCAAAGGTCACGCATTCCGCGCCCTTGTCTTTGGCATATCCGGTCAGGATATGGCTGGTGTCCAGATCACCATTCACCACCGCCATACCACCGGTTTCCAACCCGTCGATGATGCTGGCCTTTTCCCGTGCAATGCCCTCGATCCCGTCAAAGGCCGCCATATGCGCGGCCACCACATTGGTGATCATCGCCACATCAGGGCGCGCCAGACGCGCCAGCGGGGCAATTTCGCCGGGGTGGTTCATGCCGATCTCGATCACCGCAAAATCGGTGTCCTTGGGCATCCGTGCCAATGTCAGCGGTACCCCCCAGTGGTTGTTGAACGACATTTCCGCTGCGTGCACCTGCCCTTGCCGCTCCAGCACAGTGCGCAACATTTCCTTGGTCGAGGTTTTGCCGACCGAGCCAGTCACGCCAATCACCCTGGCCGATGTTCGCATCCTCGCAGCCACCGCCAACCCTTCAAGCGCCTGCAACACATCGGGCACGATCAACAGCGGCGCATCCTCGGCCACCCCTTCAGGCACATGCGAAACCAAAGCCGCCGCCGCGCCCTTTTCCAGGGCCTGCGCGACAAAATCGTGACCGTCCCGCACGTCTTTGAGCGCCACGAAAAACTCGCCTGCCGCAATACTGCGCGTATCAATCGAAACACCTGTGGCCTGCCAGTCGCAGGTCGTCTTGCCGCCGGTAGCTGCGACAGCTTCTTGCGAGGTCCAGAGAACTGTCATCGCATTTCCCCCCCGCGCTGCCCCGGACCTGATCCGGGGCCTTCGGTCAGACCAATGATCGCTAAATCCTTCATGCCATGCGCCCCTCCAGCGCCGCCACCGCAATGCTGGCCTGTTCCACATCGTCAAAAGGCAACACCACATCGCCAACGATCTGCCCGCTTTCATGTCCCTTGCCCGCAATCAGCAACGCATCCCCCGCCTGCAAGGCATCCACCCCGCGCAGGATCGCTTCGGCGCGATCCGGCACTTCGGTCGCCTCGGGGCAGCCTTCCATCACCATCGCCCGAATGTCGGCGGGGTCTTCGGATCGCGGGTTATCGTCTGTCACAAACACCAGATCGGCATAGCTTGCCGCCGCCTGTCCCATCAATATCCGCTTGCCTGGGTCACGATCCCCGCCTGCGCCAAACACCACCACCAGACGCCCCATCACATGCGGGCGCATGGCCTGCAATGCGGTCGCCAAAGCATCCGGCGTATGGGCAAAATCGACGAACACCGACGCGCCGTTATCCCGCGTGGCGGCCAGTTGCATCCGGCCCCGCACGGTGGTCAACTCGCGCAAGGTATCGAACACCTCGGCCGGATCGGCACCACAGGCAATCACCAGACCCGCGGCCACCATCACGTTTTCCGCCTGAAATCCGCCGATCAGTTCCAGCCGCGCCTGATGCGCCTTACCGCGCCATTCAAACCGCAAGTCCTGACCCGTGGCATCAAACCGCTGCGCCAGCAGGCGCAAATCCACACCGTCGGATTTGCCAACCTTGATCACGCCTTGCCCGCGCGAGCGCGCGATACCGGCGATCACCGCGCCCTTTGGGTCATCCATATTGATCACCGCCACCGCGTCATCCCCCATCACGCGGGAAAACAGGCCAGCCTTGGCGTTGAAATAGTCCTCGAACGTCTTGTGGTAATCCAGATGGTCCTGCGTGAAATTGGTAAACCCGCCAGCCCGCAGCCGCACCCCGTCAAGGCGACGTTGTTCCAGCCCGTGGCTGGACGCCTCCATCGCGCAATGGGTCACGCCCGCGCCCGCCATATCGGCCAGCAACCGGTGCAGGGTGATCGGTTCGGGCGTGGTGTGGTGCAGCGGGGCGGTATAGGCGCCCTCGACACCTGTGGTGCCCAGATTGGCGGCCTTGATGCCCATCGCGATCCAGATCTGGCGCACAAAGGTGGACACGGATGTTTTGCCGTTGGTCCCGGTCACTGCCACCATATATTCGGGCTGGGCGCCAAACCACAACGCAGCGGCATAGGCCAGCGTCTGGCGGGCGTCCTCGGCCACCACCAAAGGCACACCGGCGGCAGCGATTTCATCGGCTGCAATCGCCGCACCGGCCTGATCGGTCAGAATCGCTCCGGCCCCCATGCGCAGCGCATATTGGATAAATTCGCCCCCGTGCACCCGCACACCGGGCATGGCGGCAAACAGATAGCCGGGCTTTACCTCGCGGCTATCGACACAAATTCCTGTAATTTCAGCCTCTTGCCCGCCTTTGGCCCTCAGGCCAAGATCTGCAAGTGTTTTTCTGCCCGCCTGATGTGCCATGCCGCCCCCGTTTGCCCGCACTTAGTTGCTGGTGAGTGTTACCCCAGTTGGCTGCAAAGGCTCAACCTCTGGCCGCAATCCCAACAAGGGCGCGACTCGGCGAATGATCTCGGCCGCGACAGGAACCGATGTCCAACCAGCCGTGCGGCGTGGTTTGGGGCCGGATGTTTCGACTGGTTCGTCCAGCGTCACGATCAGCACATACTTCGGATCATTGGCTGGGAAAACCGATGCGAACGTTGCGACGACCTTGTCTTTGTAATAGCCACCCGTCGGCTTGGGCTTGTCCGCCGTGCCGGTTTTACCGCCAACAGCGTAGCCCTCAACCTCGCCAAAAGAGGCCGTGCCACGCACCACAACCTGCCGCAGGATGCTGCGTGCCTGTTCCGATGTGCGTTCCGAGACCACCCGTTCACCCATACGCGGCGCTGTCTGGCGCAGCAGGGTCGGTTTTACCCGCAATCCGCCATTCAAAATCGAGGAATACGCCGCCGCCAGATGCAGCGGGCTTGTGGACAACCCGTGGCCATAGGAAATGGTCATGGTCGACAATTCGGACCACCGTTTGGGCAGCAAGGGTTTAGCGCCCGAAGCCTCGACCAGTTCAACTGGCGTGGCTTCGAGCAGGCCAAGCGCGCCAAGGAAGTCACGCTGACGTTTCGCACCGATCATCTGGGCCACATGGGCCGAGCCGATGTTCGAGGATTTCACCACAACGTCGGTCATCGACAATTGCGCCCCGTAGTTGTGGAAATCGCGTATTTTGAATCTGCCCCACCGCAGCGGGCCTTTGGTATCAATCATGGTCGACGGATTGACCAACCCCAGTTCCAGCGCCTGCGCCGTGTTCAGAATTTTGAATACCGAACCAAGTTCGTAAACGCCCTGCACCGCACGGTTAAACAGCGGGCTGTCGCCTGCATCGCCCTTTGTCAACACACGCGGCCTTGTGTTGGGGTCAAAATCCGGCAGGCTGACCATCGAGATTATTTCGCCGGTGTGCACATCCATCAACACCGCCGCCGCCCCTTTGGCATTCATCAGTTTCATGCCGCCATACAGCACCTCGCGGGTGGCGGCCTGAACGGTCAGGTCAATTGACAATTGCAACGGTTTGCCATCCTGCGCAGGGTCGCGCAGATAATCGTCAAATTCTTTTTCAACACCGGCCACACCGATCACCTCGGCCGAATTCACCCCCTCGCGACCGAAAGAGGCCCCGCCAAGGATATGCGCGGCCAGTTTGCCGTTGGGATACAGGCGCATTTCACGCGGGCCAAACAGCAGACCGGGGTCGCCAATATCATGCACAGCCTGCATCTGCTCGGGGCTGATCTTTTTGCGGATCCAGATGAATTTGCGGTTGCCGGTGAATTGCGCCAGAAGTTTTTCCTCGTCCAGATCTGGGAAAATGGTGGCCAGTTGCCGCGCCGCCCCCGCCTTGTCGATCATCACCGGTGGCTGGGCATAAAGGGCGCGCGTGGTCAGGTTGGTGGCCAGTATCCGGCCATTGCGGTCGACAATATCTGCACGGCTGGCCACGATATGTGCACTCGCCGCTGCGACTTGGGGCTCGCTGGGTTCACTTGCGGCCAGCATGCCCATACGCACACCGATCACCACAAAGGCGCAAAAGAAAAATGCACCCAGCACCAACAGGCGTCCTTCCGAACGCAAGCGGGTTTTATCGCGCATCACCTCGTGGCGGGCACGGATATTGGCGCGTTCAATCGCATCGGGGTTTTCACCCTTGGCGCGGGCCTCCAGAATGCGGGCCAGCGGGCGTAGGGGGGTGCGGGTCATTTGCTATCCTCCAGATCTGCGGACAACTCGATCGGGTTGACGATGGCCGTTAGTTCCGGGGACGGAAAAGCCACCTGATCAATCCGGCCAAACTGTTCCGGCGACAGCGGAAGCAAGCCCAGCCTGTCATAGTTGATGTCGGCCAGTTCCTTCAGGCGTTCGGGGCGGTTCAGATAGGCCCATTCCGCCCGCAAAATTGCCAGCCGTTCGCGCGCTTGCCCGATTTGGCGCTGCAATTTCGAAACGTTGTTTAATGACGCCCGTGTTTTGTAATTTTCCTGATAGGACCAAAAGGCCAGCGCAATCACCGCCAGCGCCGAGACCACATAAAAGAAGCTACGCATTAATCCTGTCCCCCTAATGAAATTTTAGGCATCCCCAAACCCGTGCGCGGCATATCGCCCGATGGCGCATCCGTGCGTTGGGCCACTCGCAATTTGGCCGAACGTGACCGCGGGTTCACGGCCAGTTCGTCATCATCCGGCCCAATGGCACGGCGGCTAAGCAATTGAAGCTGCGGCTTTTCTTCTTCTACAGCGGGGGCATAGCGGTTCGCCCGCCCCGCCCCACCGGATCGCGCCGCCAGATAACGTTTGACCACGCGGTCCTCTAGCGAATGAAAGGTCACCACGGCCAGTTTCCCGCCCGGCTTCAATGCCCGTTCGGCCGCCTGAAGCCCGGCCAGCAATTCGCCGAATTCATCATTCACCGCAATGCGGATCGCTTGAAAAGTGCGGGTCGCGGGGTGGCTTTGGCCGGGTTTGCCACGCGGCAGAACCGATTCAATCACCGTCGCCAGTTGCAGGGTGGTTTCAAACGGCACTTTGGCGCGTGCGGCGACAATCGCCTTGGCAATCCGGCGCGAGGCTCGCTCCTCACCATATTGGAAAATAATGTCGGCCAGTTCGGCCTCTGATGCCTCGTTAACGATATCGGCGGCCGAGGGGCCGGACTGGCTCATCCGCATGTCCAGCGGGCCGTCTTTCATAAAGGAAAACCCGCGGTCGGCACGGTCCAGTTGCATCGAACTGACCCCAAGGTCCAGCACCACACCGTCCAGCGGCACATCGCTATAGCTGTCCAGACGACTGAACGTGCCCTCAACCAGCTTCAAACGGTCGCCATAATCGCCAACCCAGCCAGATGCCATTTCAAATGCCAGTGGATCACGGTCCACGCCAATCACCTGATCGGCACCGGCCTGAAGCAATCCGATAGAATAGCCACCAGCGCCGAAAGTGCCATCCAGCCAAAGGCCGGATACAGGGGCAATGGCATCCAGCAAAGGACGCAATAAAACAGGGATATGCGGCGCGACAGGAGCAGACATCATAAGCTACTCCTCTTCATCACCGTCAAGATAGATGGAAGGATCGGCATTCGGATCAAAGCTGTCATCGGCCTCGAGGTTACCGTATTCCTCTTGTTCGTAAGTCTCGGGGTTCCAGATTTCGAACGTATCGCCATTGGCGATGAAATAGGCGATGCCATCCAGCCCGATCTTTTCAATCAGCTTTTTGGGCAGCACCAGACGGCCGGTTTCATCCACCGACGTCGGATAGGCATTGCCGTTATAAAGACGTTGCAACGCGCGGCGTTGTTTGGAGCCACGGGGTTTCTTGCGGATTTTCGCCTGAACCTCGGCAATCGCTTCCATCGTGAAGCATTCCAGATAGTTGCGGCTTTTGTCACCGTATACGATCACAAGATTGGGGTTCAGACCCTCTTTCCATTCAGGGTCACCGGCCTGCAGGACACGACGATACGAGGCAGGAATAGACACCCTGCCTTTTGCATCCACTTTATTGTGGGCATCGCCGAAAAATTCCCGTGTCACTGCCTCGCGGCCTCCTAAAACCTTTACCATCCCCAAAACGGCCCCTGAAACGGGAAACGGCGGATCGAGCTAGCTGCCACCGCTCTATCCGCCGCCCTCGTCCCGTTTCCGGGGAATGTCCAGCTGCGCGCGCCACCTGGGGGGATGTCTGCTCGCCCGCGCGCCGGATCTCTAATTAGACAAAAGCGGGTGCCTGTATGAAACCTGATTAGGTGCCTTTGTTCGGGGTTCTTTAATTTGCCCCAATTTTATTTGTGCCCGTTCTTATCTTGGATCAATGTTTGACATGGGATTTCATGGGTGTCAAAGGATTTTTATGGGAAAAATAGGGAAAATCACGATAACAGACCGGTCGCCGCTAAGGCTCTGCCGTGAACGCAAAAGGAACAAAATACTCTATATATAGGAATATTAAGGAACCTACACTATATATGGTATGATTTACTTGAGCTCATATTTTCCCGTAATTTCCCAAAATATTTCCTGATACACACTGATTTTACCAAATCAGGCGGGATTTAATCCTAAATCAGACCGAACTTAACCCCGATTCACAGCGAAATCCGGCAGAGATTCTGCCGGATTCCCTATTCATCCCGTAAATTCCCGTAAGCACCCGCGACAGGGTGTGCCTAATCAACCACGAACAGTTTCGCCCCGCTATCCGTCGATGAACGGTGCGGCTCGGCATTATCCGCAACCTGATAACTCATTCCGGGTTTCAGGGTAAAAACGCGGCCATCCTCCAGCTCGGTTGTCAATTCGCCTTCAAGACAAAACAGGATATGGCCTTTTACACACCAATGATCCGCTAGATAACCGGGGGTGTATTCCACCATCCGCACCCGCATGTCACCAAAGTTGACAGTCTGCCAATACGCAGCTCCGGTTTCACCTGTATGCTCGGTTCTTGCAATTTTGCTCCAGTCGGTGATTCCGAAAGGGATATTTTCCATCCACATTATACGGCCCCCTTTTCGATTAATGTCTTGGCCAACTGCGCATAGGCATCAGCCAAAGGCCCCTGCCCTGCGGCAACCGGCGTGCCGGCGTCCCCCGCCAGTCGCACATCCAGATCCAGCGGCAATTCCCCAAGGAACGGCACGCCCAGCTTCTCGGCCTCGGCCCGCACGCCGCCATGGCCAAAGATATGCGCCTCGTGGCCGCATTCGGGACAGATATAGGCCGACATGTTTTCCACCAGCCCCAGAATGGGGGTTTCCAGCTTTTTGAACATGGTGATCGCGCGGCGGGCATCCAGCAGCGCCACATCTTGCGGCGTGGACACCACGATGGTGCCGGTGACTTCGGTTTTCTGGCCCAGTGTCAGTTGCACGTCCCCCGTGCCCGGCGGCAGATCGATGATCAGCACGTCCAGCTCGCCCCAGACCACATCGCCCAGCAATTGCTGCAAGGCGCCCATCAGCATTGGACCGCGCCACGCCAGCGCCTGATCAGGATCGACCAGCAGGCCGATCGACATCATCGCCACGCCATGCACCACCGGCGGAATGATCTTGTCATCCTTGTTCAGCTTGGGCCGGTCATGCGCCCCCATCATGCGCGGCTGTGACGGGCCATAGATATCGGCGTCCAGCAGGCCAACTTTTTTCCCCTGACGCGCCAGTGCCACCGCCAGGTTCGAAGACACGGTGGATTTCCCCACCCCGCCCTTGCCCGAGCCAATGGCGATAATCTTTTTCACACCGGCAACCGGCTGACGCCCCTGTTGCGGTGTCGGGTGGCGGCCGATCTTCAGATCCGGTGGTGGTGTCTGGGGGGCCGCGGGGCCATGCGCCGTTAGCACCACGGAAACCTTGTCCACACCCGCAATGCTTTTGACAGCCCGTTCGGCCACATCACGCACAGGGGACAGCGCGGCCGCCGCCTCGGGGGTTGGTGCTTCGATCACAAAGCGCACTTCGCCGCCGTCAACCGACAGGGCACGGATCATATCGCTATCGGCCAGATTGGGGCCATCGGGCAATTCAATGCGGCGCAGTTCATTCAGGATATCATCACGGGTCAGGGCCATGTCGGGCGCTCCTTTATATATTGGTTACGCAGTAGGTGAGGCTTTGCGCGCCCCTGTGCAAGAGGCAAAAACCGCGCATGTAAGTGAGCGCCCGATGCGCCCCAACTAACGGCGCTAGTTTTGATAAGTTAATGCCCGCCATTTATAGTGGACACTTAGGGGCACTCGATGGCGGTCAACCGGAAGAAACGGGGAAACCTTGCAACCCGGCCTAGAATATGCCCCAGCTACAGAAATAGTGGCCGGTAGCTGGTGTTATGTTCAATCAAAATTCTCTTATCATAGACCCATCATCAATGAGAATTATTGTTTGATCGGATCTGGTTTCCAGCCTTATGCGAAGATTTGACGATAAGAAATCAACGGCTAACGGATAGCTCGTTTTGCAAGCAGTAAAACCACGGCCACACATACTCTTACAAAATATATCGACTGATAACGTTTGGAAAAAGTCATCATCCAACAGATTAAAACGCCCGGAAAACAAAGACGTTGATCGGATATTGGAGGCTAAGTAAAGAAAAACTGAATCAAGATTACCACTTTCAAAAAGCATTTCAAAACCGTAGCTGCCGAATTTAAGATACGTTCTATCCAGATCACTATGAGCCGTACGCTTAGGCGATAAATCAGAAAAAGTCTGGTTTACTGAGGCAAACTCTTGGCCAATTTCAAAACCATAAGGTTTAGTATTTAATACAAATTCCAAAGTGTTCATTGATTTTCCTTATAACCGTCAAATCAAGTTTATGGTGGACCTGTCACGGTTTATTGCCACTCCAAGTGCTCATTTAAGCGGCGATCCTTTCAAAAGCCAAGCGGACCCCACAAAAAAATCGGGGTGGGGATTACGATCCGATCTTGCCCCGCCCGCGCATGTAACAGGAATGTGAAAATAGGGCAGCACCCCTGCCCTACCTATGCGCCAGACGCATAGCGGCAATTCAAATGCGTCTGTTGTGGCGATGCGCGAAATGCATATGTTCCGCCGTGTCAGGACGATCCGGTTCTGGCAACAACCTAAGTAAGCGAGTTAGCCCCATGGCTTTTACAACAGAATTCCACGGCACAAACGCCGGTGTCACAGGCCGCGTTTCGGCCATCCTGAAATCCGCAACCGACCGCGTTGCCAACTACCGCCTGTACCGCAAAACAGTGAATGAACTGAGCGCGCTGAGCATGCGGGAACTGGACGATCTGGGCCTGAACCGCTCGATGATCAAACGCATCGCACTCGAGGCCGCCTACGGCCTGTAAGAAATTCGGCCCGCCTGTTCTTTCTCCTCCCTGAACATGCAGACGTGCCGGACCGCGGTGGCATCTACCTCCTCCCGGATGTCACCGCGCAAAGATACGGGGTTATTTTTACCCCGGATATGCGAAGGGTCTTTTCCTCCTCCCTGAGGCCCGACGCAAAAACAGAACGGCAGTGCCCCTCCTCCCTGGGCGCTGCCGTTTCTTTTAGTGTGGTTCGCATTTCATAATAATAGAGCAACAGATTTACCGCCGAGGCAGCGGGTGCAAAGCGCCTGCGTTCGGTGGGAAATCTGTTTCATTATTATGCGAATTGTACATGTTCCAACGAGGGAACGCTCATCGGCCCTTAACGGGACACTCTTTGCTCAAGCGAGGAAAGCCGAAAGGCATGAGCGGCGTTTGGTCGCGTATGTCTCGGACGACGGAGTGGGATGTCTGGTTAGAGCCCAATTGACCGCCAGCGTGCGAAGCAGAAACGGCAGCTTTGCGCAGGATAGCGACCTTTGCAAAGTCGAGCGGACGGCCCTTAGCTGCCGTTGATTAGGCCTTTTAATGCCGTAATGCTGCTTCCCCAGACCGGTCATTCGTCAATAGTGCAGCATTATTGACAGGCTTCCGTCGGTTAGCGGATAAAGCGGGTTTTGGTCACAGGCACAAACCACTAGTATTTCCCAAGCGAGCGATTAAAATACCATGGGTATGACCTTCGAATTAACCTTATTGATACTTCTGGCTGCTGCTTTGCACGCTGGGTGGAATGCACTGATCAAAATCAGTGGCGACCGGATTGCTGTAATGGCAGTCGTTACACTTTCGGGAAGCATCCTATCCATATTCGCTCTGCCTTTCGTGGATATCCCTGACTCTGCAAGCTGGCCATTGCTTACTCTGACCATCTTGATCCATACAGGTTATCATTTCTTTCTTCCCGTTGCCTACGACCATGGCGACCTTGGGCAAGTGTATCCGATAGCCCGTGGTGCAGCTCCAATTCTTGTCACTCTGGGTGCGTTTGTTTTCGCAGGAGAACACGTTGACCAACTGGCCATGATTGGCGTTCTGTGCCTAGCCGTTGGCGTCATGGCGCTTACCTTCGATGGTGGAAAGGTCAGCGGGATCAATCCCAAAGCAATATTTTTTGCGCTATCGACAGGCGTTTGCATTGCCGCTTACACAGTTGTTGATGGATTGGGTGTACGGCAAGCAGGGTCGATTTTGGGCTTTGCTGTATGGCTCACCATTGGTGATGGAATTCTGACTTTCCTGATCGCGTTCATCTGGAAGCGGCGCGATATGGTTGCGATTGTGAAAAACAATGCCCTGACTGGCTTCACTGGTGGGGCTATGCAGGTTGGAGCTTATTGGATCATTGTTTATGCGTTGGCCGTTGCACCTATGGGCATGGTCTCAGGTCTTCGCGAGACAAGTGTCCTTTTCGCTGCACTCATTTCTACGCTTTTGCTGAAAGAAGGGTTTGGCGTTTGGCGTTTCGTGTCGGCCTGCCTCGTGACTGTTGGGCTCGTCCTTGGTCGAACCAAAAGTTAGAACTGTTTAAATTGGTTGTTAAGGACTCAGGGTTGCCGTTCTCGGCGCATGAATTAATGTGTGCTACCATGCGAAGTCAGCGTCGGGTTGACGATGTGGTGGAATGTGGCGGATCGAAGGAACCGCTATGCAAACACCAAACTTACCCGCCGTTCGCTCTCGCCGCCCAGCTTGGAACAAGGGCCGCCTCGTCGGACAAAAGAGGCCTTTGTTGCCCAAGCATGTCTGGGC
>WFNH01000071.1 GCA_015488685.1 Marinosulfonomonas sp. | reverse complement strand
TCGGGTGCGCCGTCAATGTCGTCATAGGCCTGAAAATCACCAAAATATTTGGTGATCGCTGCCGTCAATGTCGTTTTACCGTGGTCAACGTGGCCGATCGTGCCGATGTTAACGTGCGGTTTCGTACGTTCAAACTTTTCCTTAGCCATGGTGGCCTCCTTATATTTTACCCCTCGCTACGGCGCGGGGGACTTACCTGATTAATTCTTGAGCCAAACTACGAAGGCGTCAGAGAAGCCGCCCAGCAATTTGTTCAAATCCTCGCCACTTTTGGCGTCCGATGCATTGCGCCCCATATTGATCAAAAGACCAATCGGCAGACCATTAAACGTACTCTCGTTGCGCTTTGCCTGATCCCAATACCGGACCTGATCAATTTCACGCAGCACACGCCCGCGGCTATCCACTACCCGAACATTGGCAACAATTTCGTTTGCACCGCCAAAAGAACGCGCTCCAGCCTCTTTCAGCTTCATTGAAACAATTGTTACCTGTGCCGTTGCCGGGGTAGCCCCACCAGGAACCGCAGCCGCTTTCGCCTTAAGATCGGCCTTCAAGGATGCGATAGCGGCATCCCGAACAGCCTGATCCTCAAACCGGCCTTTGGCAGCCCCCTTTGCGACAGATACCTGAACAGTTTGAACTGTATAGGCTTTGACAACAGCAGGCTGTGTGGCCGGCTCCGAGCCGCTCACACAGGCAGTAAGGAACATCAGAACCCCAAACAGAAACGGTGTACGCATAACAGTCATTCACTCAACTCCAATTACGTGTATTTCGCTTGGATTTCTTCCGAGATATTCTGCGGAACGGGTTCATAATGGTCGAACTGCATCGAGAAGTTCGCACGGCCCGAAGACATGGACCGCAGGGTGTTGATGTAACCGAACATGTTGGCCAGCGGCACAAAAGCATCGATCGCAATCGCGTTGCCGCGAGTATCCTGCCCCTGAACCTGACCACGACGTGATGTCAGGTCGCCAATGATGTTACCGGTGTATTCTTCCGGTGTGATCACTTCGACCTTCATAATCGGTTCAAGCATCTTCGCACCGGCCTTTTTCAGACCTTCACGCATACACATGCGACCAGCAATTTCAAAGGCCAGAACCGAGGAGTCAACATCGTGGAACTTACCGTCGATAAGGGCAACCTTGAAGTCGATCACAGGGAAGCCGGCCAGCGGGCCGCTATCCATAACAGACTGGATGCCTTTTTCGACGCCCGGGATGTATTCCTTGGGGATCGAACCACCAACAATGCGGCTTTCAAAGCTGTAACCTTCGCCCGGCTCTGTCGGCGAGATGATCATTTTCACCTCGGCGAATTGACCAGAACCACCCGACTGTTTCTTGTGGGTGTAGCTGTGCTCGACTTCGTGGCTGATGGTTTCACGGTAGGCAACCTGCGGCGCACCGATGTTGGCTTCAACCTTGAATTCGCGCTTCAGACGATCCACCAGAATATCAAGGTGAAGTTCGCCCATGCCCTTCATGATCGTCTGGCCCGATTCAAAATCGGTTTCCACACGGAAGGACGGATCCTCGGCAGCCAGACGGGCCAGACCGGCCGACATTTTTTCCTGGTCAGCTTTGGTTTTTGGCTCGACGGCAATTTCGATCACCGGATCGGGGAACGTCATAGTTTCCAGAACCACCGGTTCGTTCACAGCGCACAAGGTATCACCCGTGGTGGTCTGCTTCAGACCGGCCAGTGCAATAATATCGCCAGCAAATGCTTCGTCGATCTCTTCGCGGTTGATCGAGTGCATCATCATCATCCGGCCAACGCGTTCTTTTTTGCCTTTGGTCGAGTTCAGGATGCTGTCACCTTTGTTCAAGGTACCCGAATAGATACGAGTGAACGTCAGCGAGCCAACAAACGGGTCATTCATGATCTTGAATGCCAGCGCCGAGAACGGCATGTTGTCATCCGCACGGCGGGGGATATCACGCGTTTCGGTTTCGTCACCGGGTTTAAAGCCCATGTAATCGACCACATCCAGCGGGCTGGGCAGATAGTCGATCACTGCATTCAACAGCGGCTGGACACCTTTGTTCTTGAAGGCAGAGCCAGCCAGAATAGGTACGAATACCATTTCCATGGTGCCCTTGCGGATCAGTTTGCGCAGAGTTGCAACATCCGGCTCGGTGCCGTCTAGATAGGCCTCCATGGCGTCATCATCCATATCAACCGCCAGTTCGATCATGGTTGCGCGACGCTCGTTGGCCTCGTCCTGCAATTCGGGACGAATGTCGCGCAATTCCCAGGTTGCGCCCAGATCTTCACCAGCCCAGACCCATTCCTGCATGGTAACCAGATCAACGATGCCTTCCAGTTCGGTCTCGGCACCAATCGGGAACTGAATCGGACAGGGGGTGGCCCCTGTGCGATCTTTGATCATGCGAACGCAGTTTTCAAAGTTGGCGCCGATTTTGTCCATCTTATTCACGAACACAATCCGCGGAACTTTGTAGCGATCGGCCTGACGCCAAACAGTTTCCGTTTGCGGCTCGACACCGGCGTTGGCGTCCAGCAGGGCAATCGCACCATCCAGAACCGCCAGCGAACGTTCGACTTCAATCGTAAAGTCAACGTGGCCTGGGGTATCGATGATGTTCATCCGGTGCTTTTCGGTTTCAGCAGTCTTGCCGTCCTCGGTACGCTCCCAGAAAGTGGTTGTAGCAGCCGAAGTAATGGTAATGCCACGCTCCTGCTCCTGCTCCATCCAGTCCATTGTCGCAGCGCCATCATGCACTTCGCCAATGTTGTGGGATTTCCCAGTGTAATACAGAATCCGTTCGGTACAGGTGGTTTTACCTGCATCGATGTGGGCCATGATACCAAAGTTGCGGTACCGTTCTAGTGGATATTCGCGTGCCATTTTCTCGGGCCTAACCTTAAAGTGTTACCAGCGATAATGGCTGAAAGCTTTGTTCGCTTCGGCCATTTTGTGGGTGTCTTCACGTTTCTTGACGGCTGTGCCACGGCTGGAAACCGCGTCCATCAATTCGCCTGCCAGACGCTCTTCCATTGTGTTCTCGTTGCGCTTGCGGGCAGCGATGATCAACCAACGGATCGCCAGCGCTTCGCGGCGCTCGGGGCGAACTTCGACAGGCACCTGATAAGTCGCACCACCAACCCGGCGCGAGCGAACCTCGACCGACGGCTTGATGTTGTCGAGTGCTTCGTGGAAGACCTCGACAGGGGCGCGCTTCAGTTTTTCTTCAACGCGGTCAAAGGCGTTGTAAACGATGCGCTCGGCGGCAGATTTTTTGCCGTCGATCATCAGGTTATTCATGAATTTCGAAAGAATGCGGTCGCCAAATTTGGCGTCCGGCAAGATTTCGCGTTTTTCTGCAGCGTGGCGACGTGACATCTCGCTCTCTCCTTATTTCGGCTTTTTCGCGCCGTATTTCGAGCGGCGTTGTTTACGGTCTTTGACGCCCTGGGTATCCAGCACACCACGCAGGATGTGGTAACGGACACCCGGAAGGTCTTTTACACGACCGCCGCGAATCAGAACCACAGAGTGTTCCTGAAGGTTGTGGCTTTCGCCCGGGATATAGCTGATCACCTCGAAACCGTTGGTCAGGCGAACCTTCGCAACTTTCCGCATAGCGGAGTTCGGCTTTTTCGGTGTCGTTGTGTAGACGCGTGTGCAGACGCCGCGTTTTTGCGGGCATCCCTGCATATGCAGCGACTTCGAGCGTTTTACTTTAGGCTGCCGTGGTTTGCGGATCAGCTGTTGTATCGTTGGCATTCCGGTCTATCCCCGTGTTGCAACACATTAAAAATTTCACGCGGACCGTATGCCCGCACAGCGCAAAAGCCACATGCGCCCCCAATTTCAGGGACGATATGGCGGGTACCAGAGGATCGGAGCGCCAGCCCGGATCTTGACCACTACTAGTTCTGAGTCGGGCATAAAGGGAATACACCCTGCCCAAGTGGTCGCCGTATATGGGGAGTCGCAGCGCGTGTCAACAGAGTGCGTGCAATACATTTCACTTCGTAGACCAGAAGCATAGCACCGTCATTTAGCTTTGTTATAGCAGGGGCTTATTATAACCGTTTTACTACACATTTAAATCGCGGGTTTCACCCGCAATCTGAACCACCGTTTTTTTCAGCGAGTCCGCGATGTAATTTGCCAGATCGGGCGTATCCACTGCTCTTGTAATATTTAGCCCACCCGTAAGAACAGCAAGCATCGCCCAAGCCCGCCCGAGACGATTAGTTTTTGACCCATCCGCAAGCCCTTCCGCAAAGATGTCGGCAATTTCGCCCATCTTTAATTCATAGATTTTACGCAGCTCTTTGCTGGCCCGTGCCATTTCGGGGGTCAGAGTGGTCATTGCACAGCCACACGCCAAATCGTCACGGTGCGGTCTACCCAAATAGTAGTCCGCAAAATCGGTAACCCATGATAGGCCGGATTTGCGCTGGAATTTTGGCACCTCTTCAATAACCTCGCCCAAACCCGCGATTAACGCCTCCTGAAAGGCCGCGTCTTTTGATCCGAAATGGGCGTAAAATGCGCCGGATGTCACACCAGCGGCTTTGGCAATCCCATCAACCCCTATCCCGGCATAACCTTGGCTTCGGAAACCCTGCCCAGCGGCGTCCAGAATACGGTTTCTGGTTTGCTCTTTTTTTGTGAGTGTCTGCTCCATTCAGTTCTCCATTATATAACGATCGTTATTTTCTCTTGACAATATAACGATCGTTATATTACCACAATATAGTGATCGTTATATATCTTGGTAACCAGAACTGCAATCCCGCGGATATGGCCAAGCCCAACACGGAGAGCCCAATGACCACACCACCAACACATTGGATAAATCGACGCGAAGTATTGCAGGCAGCCGCTGCAACATTTGCCACAACCACTTTTGGCACAACCCCGTCGTTCGCCACAACAAAACTAGAGGAAAGCACAATGAAGACCAAAGCCTTTGTATACACGGAAATGCAAAACTCAGTTCCCTTTAATGATGTGCCCTGGGCCGACCTAAACAAGCAAATTGCCAAAGAACCCGGATTCCTGAACAAAACATGGTTTTCAGGAGTTGGCAGTCAGGCGGTTGGCGGTATTTATTCTTTTGATAGCATTGAAAATGCACAGCATTATTGCACCCACTTCTTTCCCGCCGTCTCCAGACAATTCGGCGTTGCCCAAACCACCCGTGTGTTTGATGCAACCATCGTAAAAGATGCCAGCCTTGATATGGGGTCACCCCATTTTGGCACAGAACCCACCCGCAAACCTGGCGCATTCGTCTATACAGAAGTTCAGGTAAACATCCCTTTTGACAAAGCACCGTGGCGGGATCGAAATCCAGTGCTGAAACAGCAAAAGGGCCTGATCTCAAAGCTGTGGTTAAGCGGGTTGCACACCAACACCCTGGGCGGTGTCGATGCCTTTGACACCATCGAGAACGCGCTTGCCTTTGCTATTGACGATTTTCCAAAAACCACAGCGAAAATGAACGCGGCTTACTACACACGAGTTTTCGATGCCAACGCAACAGAGGCAGCAAGCCGGGGCCTGAATTCGCCTTATTACCTGTAACAAAGCTGTGGCGGGCTGTGAGAGACACAGCCCGCATGCTCTGCTCCTAAAGGCCACAACTATGAATGCAAATGACGACATATCAGCACAAACCACCCCCACACGCATCCTTTACACGATGATACGTGTTGCAAACCTTGAACACTCACTTGCATTTTACCGCGATGTTTTAGGCATGCACGAGGTGCGGCGCGAAACCTTTACAGAAGGCCGTTTTACACTTGTGTTTGTAGGTTACGGGGCTGAAACAGAAAATGCCGTGATTGAGCTTACATATAATTGGGACAAAACAAGTTACCTGCACGGCACGGGCTTCGGTCATATCGCGCTTGAAGTCCCGGACATTCATGGCGCCTGCGAACGGTTTTCCCGAATGGGGGCTAAAATCGTGAGGGCGCCGGGGCTGATGACCTTGGCCGTTGATGAAACCGGACATCGTGAAACGATTGCTTTTATCGAAGACCCGGACGGGTATCATATTGAGCTAATTCAGGCATAACCCCACTTAATAATTGTGCATCAATAACAAGGATATCCGTCTGAACAGCAGGCGCAAACGGTCCCAACAACTTGATTGCCCCGTTGTTATTGACCGGCGTCAAAGCGCCATGATAATTAGGCTAGACATGGCATAGGACAGATAAAACATGCAAGGCAGCCTTGTTTTGACAGCAATGCGAAACGAAGGCCCGTTTATTCTGGAATGGGTCGCGTGGCAAAAGATGCTAGGATTCGAAAACATCCTGATCCTGCACAATGACTGCACCGACCATTCGCCACAATTACTGCGCCTGCTGGATCGCTTGGGCGAGGTTTCGGCCAAGCGCCACGACCCGCGCGAAGGTCATAGTCCGCAAGCAGAAGCCTATCGCACGGCCCGCCGCAACCGGCTGGTGAAACAGGCGGAATGGATGTTTACCAGCGACGTTGACGAATTCCTTGTGATCCATAAAGGAGACGGCAGCATTGACGCGCTATTAGACGGTGGCGATGCGCCCTTCGCCGCGATGGCAATCAACTGGCGCCTGTTTGGCAGTGCAGGCCACAGGAGATGGCAGGATACCCTCGTTCATCGCCGTTATTTTCTATCCAGCGAGCCCGATTTCAAACGCAACAGTGTAATCAAAAGCTTTGTGCGCCATCCCCGCCTGTATGATCGCCTGAATTCCCATTGCGCCAGCGGTTGGTGCGGCAAGGGTGCATGGGGCCAAGGCGGGAATTACTGGGCGCTTAGCGACGGGTCACGGTTTGATGAATTCCATCCGAACAAACACCCGCAAAACGCAGTTCCTGATGATCGCAAGCTGCACCACATTGCCGAAGTCCACCATTATGCCGTTCGCAGTCACGAGGAGTTCAGTTTCAAAAAAGGACGCCCCGCAGCATCCGACTTTGCCGATCGCTATACCGACACCTTTCGCAGAACGCTGGACCGGAACGAGGTCGAAAACCTTGCCGTATCGGCCTATCGCAAACGGTTTGATGCGGAATATGACCGGCTGTGCCAAATCCCCGGAGTGATGCGGCTGCATCATTTATGTTGTGCCGATTACGTTGCCGATATGTGCAGAAAACGCGGCGATGATCCGGCCATTGATGAACGCTATCTGTTCCACAAGGAAATGGCACAAAAACTGCCGCGCCATTAGCGTTTTGCGATCTGGCGTTCACGATAAAAGGTAAAGGCCCCCATCGCCACCACAATCGCGATACCCAGCATGGTCAACCCGTCCGGCCAATCCCCGAACACCACGAACCCCAGCAGCAAAGCCCACAACAGGCTGGTATAGCGGAATGGTGCAATGAAACTGATTTCACCTAACCGCATGGTCATCACGCTGAACAGATAGCCGCCGATTATGAAAAACGTCGCCCCTGCCAGCAACGCTGCCGACTTGCCGCTGACGGGCGCCCATTCGCCCCCTACAACACCAATGGCGGCGAATGTCACCACACCGGTTGCGCCGATCAGGGCAATCGTAACCGAAGACACACCGGCAGACAGCCGTCGTGCGCATAGATCGCGCACCGTAACAAAGGCAACGGCAATCAACGCATAAAACGCAAAGCTGTTGAACCCGTCCACACCGGGGCGCACAATGATCATCACTCCGACAAAGCCGATCATAATCGCCACCAGTCGCCGCCAACCCAACGGCTCGCCAAACAGCATCGCACCAGTCAGGGTGACGGTCAGCGGCAACACCTGCAAAATAGCCGTGATGTTGGCAATCGGCATTTCCCGCAGCGCCGCGATAAAGAAATAGGCTGCCCCGATGTCCGACATTGTCCGCAGCGCAACCAAAAACCAGTCCCGCCGTGGCAAACGGAAATCCAACCCGCCCAGCCAGCGCGAGACCAGCACCATGAAAAACACCGTCGCCAGACCGCGCAGCAGGATAGCCTGAAACAGCGGCAGATCCTCAAGCACCACTTTCATACAAGCGTCGTTAAAGACAAAGGCCGCCATACTGCCCATCATCAAAAGCGCCCCGCGCATGTTGTCCGAGAGTGCCCGCATCACGTGCCGTCTTTCATGTCAGATTTGCAGCCGCCCCGTATTATTCAGACCGCCCGGCGGCACCCTAGCGGGGAATTTCACCGCTGGATATCCCTGAAATGCAAAAGGCCCCCGCACATTCGTGCAGGGGCCTGTTTGAATTTTATACGGTGCGTATTTACTCGCGGCTTTCCGGTGTATCCACCAAACCACTGTCAAACACGTCATCACCGCCAACAACGTCGGCGCCGCCGCCAATATCTTCCGTTGGCGCGGCCAGTGCGGCGGCGGCTTCGGCTTCTTTGCGGCGGGCTTCGATCACCACATTATCGCGATCTTGTGCGATTTTGCGGGTCTGCATCGTCGCCCCACCAGTACCGGCGGGGATCAGACGGCCAACGATCACGTTCTCTTTCAGGCCAACCAGCTTGTCTTTCTTGCCCTGAACCGATGCTTCGGTCAGAACCCGCGTGGTTTCCTGGAACGAGGCCGCCGAGATGAACGAACGGGTCTGCAGCGATGCCTTGGTGATCCCGAGCAGGATCGGTTCGCCTTTGGCCTCGCGGACACCTTTGGCTTTCGCCTTGGCGTTGGCTGCGTCAAATTCGGCCTTGTCGACGTGTTCGCCTTTCAGCAACGTGGTTTCGCCGCTGTCCTGGATTTCCCATTTCTGCAACATCTGGCGCACGATCACTTCGATATGCTTATCGTTGATCTTCACGCCTTGCAGACGGTAAACATCCTGAACCTCGTCCACCATGTAGTTGGCCAATGCCTCGACCCCCATAACCGCAAGAATATCGTGCGGGGCGGGGTTGCCGTCCATGATGTATTCACCCTTCTGGATGAAATCGCCCTCGGCCACAGGAATGTGTTTGCCTTTGGGCACCATGTATTCGACGGTTTCCATCGTATCATCGGCTGGCTCGATCGAGATGCGGCGCTTGTTCTTGTAGTCGCGGCCATAGCGCACGTAACCATCGATTTCGGCGATGATCGCGTGGTCTTTTGGACGACGGGCTTCGAACAGTTCGGCCACACGCGGCAGACCACCGGTGATGTCCTTGGTTTTCGCACCTTCACGCGGGATACGCGCGATCACGTCACCGGCTTTGACTTCTTGACCATCTTCCACCGACAGAATGGCATCCACCGACATTGCATAGGTCATCGGGTGACCTGCCGCGTTTGTCACGGCTTCGCCATTCTTGTCCAGAATGATGATCTCCGGCTTCAGGTCATTACCTTTGGGCGCGGTGCGCCAATCGACAACGATCTTCTGGGTCATACCAGTGGCATCATCGGTTTCTTCGCGTACCGCAACACCGGCAACCAGATCGACGTATTTCACCGTCCCGGCTTTTTCGGTGATGATAGGCAAAGTGTATGGATCCCATTCAAACAGCTTGTCGCCGCGTTCGACCTTCTGGCCTTCTTTCACATGCACCTTCGAGCCATAAGACAGCTTGTGATGCGCACGCTCTTGACCGTTTTCATCAATGATCACCATCTGCATACTGCGTCCCATGACGATCATCTCGCCATTGGCATTTTTCAGCAGATTTGCATTTTTGAACCCGATTGTGCCGGCTTGTGATGCTTCCAGGAACGACTGTTGGCCACCCTGCGCAATACCCCCAATGTGGAACGTCCGCATTGTCAGCTGTGTGCCGGGTTCGCCAATCGACTGCGCCGCAATAATGCCGACTGCTTCGCCCTGGTTCACCAGGGTACCGCGGGCAAGGTCACGACCGTAACAGGCCGCACATACGCCCTCTTCCGCTTCACAGGTCAGCGGCGAACGCATGCGGATTGTCGCCAGATCGGCCTTTTCGATCCGGTCTGCCATGTGCTCGTCGATCAGCTCGTTCTTGCGAACGATCACTTCGTCGGTGCCCGGAACCAGAATGTCTTCGGCAGCCACACGGCCCAGAACACGTTCGGACAGGGAGGCAACCACTTCGCCATCATTCACGGCAGCCGATGCGGTGATCGAATTTTCAGTGCCGCAATCGTGCATCCGCACGATACAGTCCTGCGCAACGTCCACCAGACGACGGGTCAGATAACCCGAGTTCGCCGTCTTAAGCGCCGTATCGGCCAGACCCTTACGCGCGCCGTGGGTCGAGTTGAAATACTCAAGCACCGTCAGGCCTTCTTTGAAGTTCGAGATAATCGGTGTTTCGATAATCTCGCCCGAAGGTTTGGCCATCAGACCACGCATACCGCCCAGCTGTTTCATCTGCGCGGGGGAACCACGCGCACCCGAGTGGGCCATCATGTAAACGCTGTTCGGTTCCATCTCGGCGCCGGCATCGTCCACACGCATGGCCGACATTTCAGACATCATCGCTTCGGCAACTTCGTCGGAACATTTCGACCAGGCATCCACAGCTTTGTTGTATTTTTCACCCTGAGTAATCAGGCCGTCCATATACTGCTGTTCAAATTCTTTGACCTGATTGCGAACGCCATTGACGATGTCCCACTTGTTATCGGGGATCAGCATGTCGTCTTTACCAAACGAAATACCCGCCTTGAATGCTTCACGAAAACCGATCGTCATGATCTGGTCGCAGAAAATAACCGATTCTTTCTGGCCGCAATAACGGTAAACCGTATCAATTACCTGCTGCACTTCTTTCTTGCGCAGCAAACGGTTGACCAGATCGAATGGTGCCTTGACGTTCAGCGGCAGCAAGGCCCCCAAACGCATCCTGCCTGGCGTGGTTTCAAAGCGCTTAAGCACTTCGTTACCTTCTTCATCGATCTGTTTGATCCGCGCGGTAATTTTTGTGTGCAGATGTACTTCGCCTGCATCCAGCGCGTGTTGTACTTCGTCAACACTGGCAAAGACCATGCCTTCACCCTTCATGCCTTTACGTTCCATCGTGACATAATAAAGGCCCAGGATCATATCCTGCGACGGCACGATAATTGGCGCACCGTTGGCAGGGGACAACACGTTGTTTGTCGACATCATCAGCACACGCGCTTCCAACTGGGCTTCTAGGCTCAGTGGAACGTGGACCGCCATCTGGTCACCGTCAAAGTCGGCGTTAAACGCGGAACAAACCAGCGGGTGCAACTGAATCGCCTTGCCCTCGATCAGCGTGGGTTCAAACGCCTGAATACCCAAGCGGTGCAGCGTCGGTGCACGGTTCAGCATCACAGGATGTTCACGGATCACTTCGTCCAGAATATCCCAAACCTCGGGGCGTTCTTTTTCGACCAGCTTTTTCGCCTGCTTCACGGTCGAGGACATGCCTTTGGCCTCAAGCCGCGAGTAGATGAACGGTTTGAACAGCTCCAGCGCCATCTTTTTGGGCAGACCACATTGATGCAGCTTCAATTCCGGTCCGGTCACAATCACCGAACGACCCGAGAAGTCGACGCGTTTCCCCAAAAGGTTCTGACGGAAGCGGCCCTGCTTGCCTTTCAGCATATCCGACAGCGATTTCAGCGGGCGCTTGTTGGCCCCTGTAATCACGCGGCCACGGCGGCCGTTGTCAAACAGCGCATCCACAGATTCCTGCAACATACGTTTTTCGTTGCGCACGATGATATCGGGCGCGCGCAGTTCGATCAGACGCTTCAGACGGTTGTTCCGGTTGATCACGCGGCGATACAGATCATTCAGATCGGATGTCGCGAAACGGCCACCATCCAGCGGCACCAGCGGGCGTAATTCAGGCGGGATCACAGGCACAACAGTCATGATCATCCATTCCGGACGGTTGCCCGATTCAAGGAAGGCCTCGACAATTTTCAAACGCTTGATGATCTTTTTCGGCTTCAATTCACCAGTGGCCACGGCCAGATCGGCGCGCAGGGCTTCGGCTTCGCCTTCCAGATCAATCTGGCTCAGCATTTCACGGATGGCTTCGGCGCCAATGCCTGCGGTGAAGGCGTCCATGCCATAGGCATCCTGCGCATCCATGTGTTCTTCTTCCGACATCAACTGACCATATTGCAGGTCGGTCAGGCCGGGTTCGATCACAACGTAGTTCTCGAAATACAGGATACGTTCCAGATCACGCAGGGTCATATCCAGCATCAGGCCGATGCGCGATGGCAGCGACTTCAAAAACCAGATGTGTGCAACTGGCGCAGCCAGTTCAATATGGCCCATGCGTTCGCGGCGCACCTTTTGCAGCGTTACTTCGACACCACATTTCTCGCAGACAACGCCGCGATACTTCATGCGCTTATATTTACCGCACAGACATTCGTAATCTTTGACAGGGCCAAAGATACGCGCACAAAACAGACCGTCGCGTTCGGGTTTGAACGTGCGATAGTTGATGGTTTCGGGTTTCTTGATTTCCCCGAAAGACCACGAAAGGATACGTTCCGGCGATGCCAGCGATACCTTGATCTCGTCAAACACCTTGGGGGGTGTCAGCGGGTTAAACGGGTTGTTTGTCAGTTCCTGGTTCATTTTGATACCTCAAATTGGGTTGCAGATGGGTGGGGGGATTGGGGCGCTAGCCCCTTAATCCTCACCCTCCGCATCCAGGAGTTCCATGTTCAGGCCCAAACCGCGGACCTCTTTCACCAGCACGTTAAAGCTTTCGGGCACACCGGCTTCGAAGTTGTCTTCGCCTTTGACGATGCTCTCGTAAACTTTGGTCCGGCCTGCAACGTCATCCGACTTGACTGTCAGCATTTCCTGCAACGTATACGCCGCACCATATGCTTCCAGTGCCCAGACTTCCATTTCCCCGAAACGCTGACCGCCGAACTGGGCTTTACCACCCAGAGGCTGCTGCGTGACAAGGCTGTAAGGACCGGTCGAACGGGCGTGGATTTTGTCATCCACAAGGTGATGCAGTTTCAGCAGATACTTCATGCCAACCGTTACTGGGCGCGCGAATTGCTCACCTGTGCGGCCGTCATAAAGGATCGACTGGGCACTACTGGTAAATCCGGCCCGGGCAAGAGAATCGTTGATGTCCTCTTCCTTGGCACCATCAAATACCGGCGTAGCAATCGGCACACCACGGGTCACATTGCCAGCGGCTGTAAGCAGTTGATCCTCGTCCATGTCCTTGATGCCTTCTTCATAGGCACCTTCGCCATAGGCGTTTTTCATGGCTTCACGAACCGGAGTCAGATCGCCGGAACGGCGATAGGCCTGCAGCGCGTCGTCAATCTTCAGACCCAGACCGCGGGCGGCCCAACCCATGTGGGTTTCAAGGATCTGCCCGACGTTCATACGCGACGGCACACCCAGCGGGTTCAGACAGAAATCAACCGGAGTCCCGTCTTCCAGGAACGGCATATCCTCCATCGGAACAACGCGGGAAATAACACCCTTGTTCCCGTGACGACCAGCCATTTTATCACCCGGCTGCAGCTTGCGCTTGACCGCGATGAACACCTTGACCATTTTCATCACACCCGGAGGCAGATCATCGCCACGGCGAACCTTTTCGACCTTGTCTTCAAAACGGGCATCCAGCGCACGTTTCTGCGCCTCGTATTGCTCGTTCAGGGCTTCAACTTCGGCGGCGTCTTTTTCGTCGCCCAGCGCCAGCTGCCACCACTGGCCCTTGGAAAGCATGTCCAACAGCTCTTCGGTGATTTCAGACTTGGGTTTTACGCCTTTGGGGCCTTTCACAGCCACTTTGCCCAGAATCATGCCTTTCAGACGCGCATAGGTGTTGCGGTCCAGAATGGTCAATTCATCGTCACGGTCACGGGCAAGGCTCTCGACTTCTTCCCGCTCGATCTGCAGGGCGCGTTCGTCTTTTTCCACACCATGTCGGTTAAACACGCGCACCTCGACAACCGTGCCGAAATCGCCAGGTTTGACCCGCAGCGATGTATCGCGAACATCGGATGCCTTTTCACCAAAGATCGCCCGCAGAAGTTTTTCTTCGGGTGTCATCGGGCTTTCGCCCTTGGGGGTGATTTTACCGACCAGAATATCGCCCGGCTGAACTTCGGCACCGATATAAACGATACCGGCTTCGTCCAGATTACGCAGGGCTTCTTCACCAACGTTCGGGATGTCGCGAGTAATTTCCTCGGGGCCGAGTTTCGTATCGCGTGCAGCGACTTCGAATTCCTCGATGTGAACCGAAGTATAAACATCGTCGCGAACGATACGTTCCGAGATCAGGATCGAGTCCTCGTAGTTATAACCATTCCACGGCATAAACGCGACCATAATGTTTTTGCCCAGCGCCAGTTCCCCCATATCGGTGGACGGACCATCGGCGATCACTTCGCCTTTGCCAACCTTGTCACCCACTTTAATCAGCGGGCGCTGGTTGATGCAGGTGTTCTGGTTGGACCGCTGGAATTTGCGCAGACGGTAGATATCCACACCCGGATCACCGATTTTCAGATCTTCCGTTGCGCGGATCACGATGCGGTTTGCGTCAACCTGGTCAATCACACCGCCACGACGGGCCATGATGGCAGCCCCGGAATCGCGTGCAACGACTTCTTCGATCCCTGTGCCAACCAAAGGCGCTTCGGCCCGCAGCAGCGGCACAGCCTGACGCATCATGTTCGAGCCCATCAGGGCACGGTTGGCGTCATCGTTTTCAAGGAACGGGATCAGCGAGGCCGCAACCGACACCAGCTGTTTCGGGCTAACGTCGATCAGGTCCACGTTTTCACGCGGACTAAGTAGGTAGTCGCCGGATTTGCGGCTCGACACCAGATCATTCTCGAAATTTCCATCTTTATCCAGATGCGCGTTGGCTTGCGCCACGGTATGGCGCATTTCTTCGGTGGCAGACATGTAGGACACGTCATCTGTCACATGGCCATCCACAACCTTGCGATACGGTGTTTCGATAAAGCCGTATTTGTTCACCCGCGCGAATGTTGCCAAACTGTTGATCAGACCAATGTTCGGACCCTCGGGCGTTTCAATCGGACACATGCGGCCATAGTGGGTCGGATGCACATCGCGCACCTCGAAACCAGCGCGTTCGCGTGTCAGGCCACCCGGCCCAAGCGCGGACAGGCGACGTTTGTGCGTCACTTCGGACAGAGGGTTGGTCTGGTCCATGAACTGCGACAGCTGCGACGAGCCGAAGAATTCGCGAACCGCAGCCGCGGCCGGTTTGGCATTGATCAGGTCCTGCGGCATCACCGTGTCGATTTCGACCGACGACATCCGTTCTTTGATCGCGCGCTCCATGCGCAGCAGACCGACGCGGTACTGGTTTTCCATCAGCTCGCCAACGGAACGAACGCGGCGGTTGCCAAGGTGGTCGATATCGTCGACCTGGCCCTTGCCGTCGCGCAGTTCAACAAGCGCCTTGATGCAGGCGATGATGTCTTCGCGGCGCAGGGTGCGCTGGGTGTCTTCTGCATCCAGATTCAGACGCATGTTCATTTTCACACGGCCAACCGCAGATAAGTCATAGCGTTCCTTATCAAAGAACAGCGTGTCAAACAGCGCCGACGCAGATTCAACGGTGGGCGGCTCGCCAGGGCGCATCACGCGGTAGATATCCATCAGCGCGGTATCGCGACCCATGTTTTTGTCTACAGCCAAGGTGTTACGGATGTAGGGACCGACATTGATATTGTCGATGTCCAGAACCGGAATATCGGTGATACCGGCATCCAGCAATTCCTTCAGGGTGCCGCCAATAACTTCACCCGCTTTGTCCAGCTCTTGCGTCAACTCGTCCCCGGCTTCGACGTAAATCGCGCCGGTTTCTTCGTTGATAATGTCCTTGGCAACGAATTTTCCTACAATCTGGTCAAACGGCAGCAACAGGTCTGTGACCTTGCCTTCGTCGATCAGCTTTTTCACTGCCCGTGGTGTAACTTTCTTGCCGGCCTCGGCAATCACCTTGCCGGTTTTCGCATCCACCAGATCAAAGGTGGGGCGTGTGCCACGCACACGATCGGGGAAGAACTTGGTGACCCAACCCTTGTTCTTCTTCAGCTTGTAATCAACGGTGTCGTAATAGGCATCCATGATGCCTTCCTGATCCAGACCCAACGCATACAGCAGGGTTGTCACAGGCAGCTTGCGACGGCGGTCGATGCGGGCAAAAACGATGTCTTTGGCATCGAATTCGAAATCCAGCCATGAACCGCGATAGGGAATGATGCGGCAGGTGAACAGCAATTTGCCCGACGAATGGGTTTTACCCTTGTCGTGGTCAAAGAACACACCGGGCGAACGGTGCATCTGCGAAACGATCACTCGCTCGGTGCCGTTCACAACGAATGTGCCGTTCGGAGTCATCAAGGGCATGTCACCCATGAACACGTCTTGTTCCTTGATGTCCTTGACCGATTTGGCGCCAGTATCTTCATCGATATCAAACACGATCAGACGCAGGGTAACCTTCAGCGGGGCCGAATAGGTCATGTCGCGCTGCTGACATTCCTCGACATCGTATTTCGGCTTTTCCAGATCGTATTTCACGAATTCCAGAATGGCAGTTTCGTTGAAATCCTTGATCGGGAAAACCGACTGGAAAACACCGTTAATGCCTTCGCCGTCCATCGGGGCCAGCTGATCGCCGGAATTAAGAAACAGCTCATAGGAAGATTTCTGAACCTGAATCAGGTTCGGCATTTCCATAACTTCACGGATCTTGCCATAATATTTACGCAGCCGCTTTTGGCCAAGATAAAATTGCGCCATCTGTATTGTCGCCTTTCAATTTGCTCGCGGGTGCGCTGGCTGTCTGGGCCACAGCAACGCGCCGCACATGCAACTGGATCACGGTCTATTCTCGCAAGCCTCCCATTGGCCTGCTCTCGTACCTTGAACCAAGTCTTGGAAAAGGCTTCGGACAAAAGCCCTTTCCAAGACAGGTTCGGCTGAACCCGGATTTCTCCGGATTCAGCCAGATCTAAATACCAGCAGACCGCCGCAGCGATCCGCCCTGAATTACTTCAGTTCGACTTCGGCGCCAGCTGCTTCCAGCTTGGCTTTGATTTCTTCGGCTTCGGCCTTGTCTACGCCTTCTTTGACAGCTTTGCCGCCAGCTTCGACCAGGTCTTTTGCTTCTTTCAGGCCCAGACCAGTGATGGCGCGGACTTCTTTGATGACAGCGATTTTCTGACCGCCAGCGGCAACCAGAATAACGTCAAAGTCGGTTTTCTCTTCTGCAGCAGCGCCACCAGCGTCGCCACCACCGGCAACCATTACAGCGCCACCGGCAGCAGGCTCGATGCCGTACTCGTCTTTCAGGATAGTTTTCAGTTCTTGTGCTTCGAGAAGGGTCAGACCCACAATCTCTTCAGCCATTTTTTTCAGATCAGCCATTTTACTGTTTCCGTTCGTTTAAGATGTGTTCCAACGTCATGGGATATCCATACGCCGGTCTTACTTTGTTGCTTAGGCAGCCTTGTCTTCGATTGTAGACAGGATACCGGCGATGTTGCTTGCAGGCGCGCCAATGGCCCCGGCGATGTTGGAAGCAGGCGCCCCAATGCAACCCGCGATCGAGCTGATAAGCTCTTCGCGCGAAGGCATGGCAGCGACGGCCTTAACACCGGCGACGTCCAGAACGTTTTCACCCATTGCCCCACCAAGGATTTCGAACTTTTCGTTCTCCTTGGAATAGGCCTGAGCAACCTTGGCCGCAGCCACAGGATCCTCGGAATAGGTCAAAACGGTCATGCCCGACAGAAGGTCAGCGATGCTTGCGCAGGGCTTATCCTCAAGGGCGATTTTGGCGAGCCGGTTTTTGGCAACACGCACATGGCCACCAGCTTCGCGCATTTGCGCCCGCAAGGTTTCCATATCCGCAACTGTAAGACCCGCGTAGTGGGCAACCACTACAACGCCAGAGCTTTCAAAGATTTCGCCGAGTTCAGCGACTACGGCTTCTTTTTGTGCTCTATCCACAGTTTCACTCCAATTATGGAAGGGTTTCCCCTTCCGGCTCAGTTTGTGCCCCGTATTGATGGGGCGTTTCGGGTCCAATTTCAGGGTCCCGAGGCCAAAATCACCCGAGGAAATATTCCCCGTGAAATTCGTCTCGTTTCCCATCTCGGGAAGGACTTCCAGAAGCCGGATCAAATCCGGCTCATGCCCTCCGTCTCGGACAGAACAGAACCTTTCGGCCCTGTTATCTGGCAGCCGCGAACGCCTGCCAAATTTCGTAGGGCGGGGTTAACCCCGCCGTAAACCCTAGTTGCCGGTCGCGTTGTCGATATTTACCGACACGCCAGGGCCCATTGTCGAGCTCAACACGATCTTCTTCATGTACGAACCCTTTACACCCGACGGGCGGGCTTTTTGCACAGCGTCAATAAAGGCGCGCACGTTTTCAACCAGTTTGGCTTCGTCAAAGGACGCTTTGCCAACACCGGCGTGAACAACGCCTTCTTTTTCCGCTTTGAACTGCACTTCACCGCCTTTGGCAGCTTTGACAGCGGCCTCGACATCCATGGTGACCGTACCCACTTTAGGGTTCGGCATCAGGTTGCGCGGGCCAAGCACCTTACCCAGACGGCCAACGATCGGCATCATGTCGGGGGTCGCGATGCAGCGATCGAATTCGATCTTGCCGCTCTGTACAGTTTCCATCAGATCCTCGGCACCAACGATGTCGGCACCGGCTTTGGTGGCTTCTTCTGCTTTGGCGTCACGGGCAAATACAGCTACACGAACCGTTTTCCCTGTGCCGTTCGGCAGACCGACAACGCCGCGAACCATCTGGTCGGCGTGACGCGGGTCAACACCCAGGTTCATTGCAATTTCGACCGTTTCGTCGAATTTCGCAGTTGCGTTGGCTTTCACCAGTGCAACGGCTTCTTCAACACTCAGGTTTTCTTTACCGGCGAATGCCTCACGGGCTGCCTTGATACGTTTTCCAAGTTTAGCCATGATTATTTCACCTCGATGCCCATGGACCGCGCCGAGCCCATGATGATTTTGATCGCAGCTTCGATATCGTTCGCGTTCAGGTCTTTCATTTTCGCTTCGGCGATTTCTTTCACCTGAGCGACCGAAACAGTTGCCACGGTTTCGCGACCAGGCAGGCTTGCACCGGACTTCAGTTTCGCAGCTTTACGCAGGAAATAAGACGCAGGCGGCGTCTTGATGTCCATGCTGAACGACTTGTCCTGATAATATGTGATCACAGTCGGGCAAGGTGCGCCCGGCTCCAGATCCTGCGTCTTGGCATTGAACGCCTTACAGAATTCCATAATGTTAATGCCGCGCTGACCAAGCGCCGGACCCACGGGGGGGGACGGGTTTGCTTGACCTGCAGGCACTTGCAGCTTCATTGTGCCAGCCAGTTTTTTAGCCATTAGGCTTCTCCTATTTCAACATTCCCACCAACGCGTCGGCAGGGGTTAGGGTTGCGTGGTCCGGTTTGATGGGCGCGCCCACCGTTCCTCCCACATGCTTCTTGCTAGGTCTCTTTTTTGACCTGCGTGAATTCCAGTTCGACCGGCGTTTCCCGGCCAAAGATCGATACAGTCACCTTCAGGCGCTGGTTGTCCTGATCCACCTCTTCGACCATGCCATCGAAACCTTCGAATGGGCCATCGGTAACCGCAACTTTTTCGCCAATTTCGAAAAAGATTAGCGTGCGTGGTGATTCGGCCGTTTCCTCGACACGGTTCAACAGCGCGTTAACTTCGGCATCCCGCATCGGCATCGGTTTGCCTTGCGGGCCCAGAAAACCGGTAACGCGGTTGATCGAGTTGATCAGATGATAGCCCTGATCCGACATTTCCATCCGCACCAGAATGTAACCGGGCATAAAGCGGCGTTCGGTCGTAACCTTCTTGCCGCGACGCACCTCGATCACCTCTTCGGTGGGCACCAGAACTTCTTCGATTTCATCTTCAAGGCCTGCTTCAATCGCAGCAGTTTTTACCTGCTCGGCAATCTTTTTCTCGTAATTCGAGAGAACGCTAACCGAATACCACCGCTTCGCCATCTTGCCTTAGCCCTTGTGCCAGCCGCGCCGAGACGCGGTAAATTCCAAATATTTCAGACGGTTAGACCGCCTACATCCAAAACAAAAAACAGCGCGCAACCCGAATCGCTGCACGCCTGTCATTGTGGTGCCGCCCGCTCTACAACTGAAACCCAGCCTTTTCAAGAGTGTGGACGGCAGTTTTTATTAACCGAACATCCCCAGAACCGCTGTCAGTGCCGAACGGATTGTCAGATCAACGATCGAAAAGAAAATAGCTGTCAGCCCCGCCATGATGAAAACCATGATGGTTGTCAGCATCACTTCGCGGCGGGTTGGCCATACAACTTTGGCAATCTCCGAACGGACCTGCTGGAAAAACTGGATAGGATTGGGGATTTGTTTAGGTTTAGCCATCGAGCTGCCTGCCTTTGAATTGATCTGGTTGCAGATACGCGCAAACCAGAGGTTTTTCAAGGTGTGAATCCTAACAGGCTATTTTCACCCCTGTTCTTGCCGATAAGTCGGCTATTCGCCTTGCCCTGCAATCACAACCTCAACCCCCGCAACCCCAAGCGCCCGCGCCAGATCAGCGGGCGGGGTCGTATCGCAGACCAGACGATTAATTCTGTCTAGCGAACACACCCCGAAAGAGGCCAGCGCACCGAATTTGCTGTGATCTGCCAGAACAGTCACCGAACCGGCCCGCGCGATCATCGCCTTGGCCACTTGCGATTCTTCCAGATTGTAATCGGCCACACCAGTATCTACGCCCAGCCCCCCGACCGTTAGAACCGCATGATGGGCGTGAAATCCGTTGATCTGCTCAATCGTAAGAGCGCCGACCGTCTGCCTGTTGTCGGAACTGAACTGCCCGCCCAGCAGATAGGCCCCGGATTGCCCACCAGCCGAAATCGCCGCCGCCACATCGGTGGAATTGGTAATGATATTCGCCCCGCGCACCTGCGCTATCTGCTCCGCAAAATACTGGGTGGTTGAACCGGTATCGACAAACAGGGTTTCGCCCGCATGAAACAGCGCGGCCGCCGTTCTGGCGATGCACAACTTGGCTTCGACATTCTCGGTCATCCGCTGCTGCAACCCGCTTTCCCCGAACAGGCGCGGCAACATCGCCCCGCCGTGGAATTTGCTGATTTTTCCCTGCCGCTCCAGATCGGTCAGATCGCGCCGGATGGTTTCACGCGACGCCTCAAGCAGATCGGCCAGATATTCCACCGTCGCCTTTTCATGGCTGCGGACCTCGGCAAGGATACGGGACTGACGGTTCTGGACTTTCATGGTCATACTTTTATTTTGACTGTTCGGGCATTTCTAATTACTGAATAGTCAAAAGCAACCCTAACCGCAAGAACCCGATTCCCTATGAACACATCTTCCTCTCCTTATGACGTCGCCATTATCGGTGCCGGTATCGTTGGTTGCGCCATGGCGCGGCGGTTCACACTGGAAGGGGCGCGGGTGGTTCTGCTGGAAAAGGCCACCGACATTTTGGATGGTGCCAGCAAAGCCAACAGTGCCATCCTGCACACGGGGTTCGATGCGCCCGTTGGCTCGATCGAGGTTGGCTGCGTGCAGGCCGGTCACGAGGAATACCGCCGGATATACCGCGACTTTGGCCTGACACTGGATGAATGCGGTGCCCATGTCGTGGCCTGGAGCGAGGAAGAAGTCGCCAAGCTGGAGCAGATCCAGCAACAGGCCGTTGATAACAACGTCATGGACACCCGCCTGATCACCGGCGAGGAATTGCGCAAGGTCGAGCCAAACCTGTCCGACCGCGCCCTTGCCGCCATCGCGGTCCCGCGCGAGAGCCTGATTGACCCGTGGTCCTCGCCCTATGCCTATTTGCAGCAATCCTTGATGAATGGCGGCGAAGTGATGCTGTCCTGCGAAGTCACAGGCGGGCGGTTTGACGGCAGCGAATGGAAGCTGGAAACCACGCAAGGGCTGGTGCGGGCAAACCATGTGGTCAATTGCGCGGGTCTATACGGTGATCTGGTTAATAGTTCCGTGTTCGGACAAGCGCCGTTCACCATCACCCCGCGCAAAGGCCAGTTTGTGGTTTACGACAAAGCCGCCAGTCACCTTGCCAATTCGGTTATCCTGCCGGTTCCTACCGCCCGTACCAAGGGCATCGTGCTGTTTCGCACCGTGTTCGGCAATCTGGCGGTTGGCCCCACCGCCGGGGATCAGCAAAGCCGCACGGATTCCTCGATCGACACCGAAACCCTGCAAAGCCTGATGGCGGCAGGCGAGGCAATCGTGCCCGCGCTAAAGGGTATGCCGGTAACGGCCACCTACGCGGGGCTGCGGCCAGCAACGGAATTCAAGGACTACCAGATCAGCGCCGATGCGGCGAACAACTGGATCACGGTGGGCGGCATCCGCTCGACCGGCCTTAGCGGGGCACTGGGCATCGCACAGTACGCTTTCGGCCTGTATCGTGACATGGGGGCTGATCATACAGCCCTGACCGATCCGGCAATCCCGACCGCCCGCGTGCTGACCGATATTGCCAATCGTGACTGGAAAGAAAAGGACCACGGCGAAATCGTATGTCACTGCGAATTGGTCACACGTCGCGAAATCGAGGCGGCACTAAGTGGACCACTGGCCGCGAAATCGCTGGCCGGGTTGAAACGGCAAACGCGGGTGACGATGGGGCGTTGTCAGGGGTTCTTCTGCTCGGCCCGTCTGGCGGAACTGACCGAAGGGCAATTCGTGATCCCGATGGCCGAGGGGGTAGACAAATGATTGACCTGACCACCCCGATTGACGTTGCCATCATTGGCGGTGGCCCCTCTGGTCTGGCGGCGGCTACCACATTAAAGGCCGCAGGTGTGACCCGCGTGGTTGTGCTGGAGCGCGAGGCCAAAGCCGGCGGCATCCCCCGCCATTGCGGCCATCCGCCGTTTGGCGCGCGGGAATTCAAACGCATCTATACCGGCCCCGCCTACGCCCGCAAACTGGTGCAAACCGCCCTTGCCATCGGTGTAGAAATCCACTGTCTGACCACCGTGGTTCAGGCCCGCCCCGGAGGCGAACTGCTGTTGGCGGTTCCCGAGGGGCAACAGGTGGTCAATGCCCGCCGCGTGATCTATGCCACCGGTGTGCGCGAAACCCCGCGATCCGCCCGTTTGCTGGGCGGGATGCGGTTGCAAGGCGTGGTGAACACCGGCGCGCTGCAATCAATGGTGTTTCTAAAACATATGCGCCCGTTCAAACGCCCCGTGATTGTCGGCACCGAACTGGTCGCCATTTCAGCCGTTTCCACCTGCGCCCATGCCGGTATCCGGCCCGTTGCAATGGTAGAACCAGACCCGCGCCCGACCGCCCGCTGGCCCTTTACCCTGTATCCGCGCCTGAAAGGCGTGCCGCTGCATCTGAACACCCGGCCCGTGGCAATTCACGGCGACAAAACCGTTTCCAGTCTTGAGGTTCAGGATGCCGATGGCACCCACAGGCATATCGACTGTGACGGGGTGATCCTGTCCGGCATGTTCACACCGGAATCCACCCTTGGCCGCATGGGGCATCTGGAAGTTGATCCCGCAACTGGTGGCCCCGTGGTGGATCAGTTCGGGCGTTGCACAGATCCTGCCTATTTCGCAGCAGGCAACCTGCTGCGACCGGTGGAAACGGCAGGCTGGAGCTGGAACGAAGGCCGCCTGACCGGCGCGCGTGTGGCAGATGATCTGGCCGGGAAATTGCCGGAAGGTGTTGAAACGGTCCCTGTTTCCGTGGAAGGGCCTGTGTTGAAATACGTCATGCCCCAGCGCCTGAACCTTAAAACTTCCGGCGGTATGTATACCCTGCAATTGCGTCTGAACGATATGGCCAAAGGCCATATAATTGCTACCAGCGGGGACAAAGTTGTCGGGCAATGGCCCGTAAACAGCCGCAAGGAACGCCGTATATTGTTGCCAATCAGCGAATTGGACCAATCTGCAATCACCGGCCCCGTAACCCTGACATTCGCACCGGCATAATTCGCACAAATTCCATCCCTGATCAGAATTTTCCCACAACCGTGGGTTTTCCCAGTATGCTTACCCAAGGGAAACAGCAATCAGAACAGGGAGAATATCATGTGTGATCTGTGTGTAATGAACGCGGTGAAGGACAAAATGCTGTCGCGCCGCAGCTTTTTCAAAACAGCGGCCGGCGCAGGCGCGGCGGCTACGGTTGGCGCATCCATGGCGGGGACAACTGCGATGGCGGCGGGGCATAATACGGTAATGGATATGACACATACCTATGACGCCCAATTCCCGACCTATTTCGGCGAACCGGGGATCAGCGAGGAACAGAAATTCAAATTTGCCGACAACGGGTTTAACCTGAAAGTACTGACCATCAACGAACACACAGGAACCCATACCGACGCGCCGTTGCATTTTTCTGCAGACGGGGCCTCGGTTGATGAAATTCCGGTCAACAATCTGGTTGCACCGCTTTGCGTCATCGACATTGCCGCCCGTGCTGCGGATAACGCGGATGCGCAAGTCACGCCGGACGACATCAAGGCATGGATCGCGGCAAATGGCGAAATTCCGGCCAATGCCTGTGTTGCCATGCACTCGGGCTGGGCTGCACATGTTGCAAGCGACAAATTCCGCGGTTTTGATGGCGAGGCACAACATTTCCCCGGCTTCCACGTCGATGCTGCAAAGATGCTGATAGAAGAAACCGGCGCAATGTCGATCGGGGTGGATACCTTGTCGCTGGATTTCGGTAAATCCGCCGACTTTGCGACGCATTATGCATGGTTGCCATCGGGACGCTTTGGCATCGAAAATCTGCTGAATCTGGACAAGGTGCCCGCAGCGGGCGCAACCCTGATCGTTGGCGCGCCAAAACACCGTGGCGGCACCGGCGGCCCCTCACGCATTTTCGCGATGGTTTAACGTAATCCTTGCCCCTCCCCCATTCGCGGGGGAGGGTTAGGGTGGGGGCAGCTTACCCCTTGGCCCATTCCCAATACAGTTCCCGCGCCAGTTTCGTCACCGGCCCGATTTCAAACTCTGTATCCTCGATCTTCACAATCGGCGTCACCTTGGAAATATTGCCGGTCAGGAAAACCTCGTCTGCGCCTTCAAAATCCTCGTATTTCAGCGTGCATTCCTCGACCGTCTTGCCCGCATCGCGCAACAGCCCGATAATCCGCTGACGGGTAATCCCGTTCAAAAACGTTCCATTCGGAACCGGCGTTTTCACCACGCCATCCTTGACCATGAAAATATTTGCCGTCGCCGTTTCCGCGATATTGCCTAACGCATCCTCGACAATTGCATTGTCATAGCCACGCGCCTGCGCCTCGCGGATCATCCGGCCGTTGTTCGGATACAAACAGGCCGCCTTGGCGTTGACCGGTGCCATGCTTTGCATCGGGCGGGTGAACTGCGTTTTGCACAGGGTTTGTGCCGCATCCGCCGGAGCCATGGGGATTTGCTCCAGACACAGGCAAAATACGGTCGACTCGGGATCGGGAATAACCACCCCCTTGCCGCCCTCTTTGGACCAGTACATCGGCCGGATATAGACCGCTGCGTCATCATCGAACTTGTCCAGCCCTTCCAGAACCAGTGCCTGCATTTCCGCAACACTCAGGGTCGGTTTCAGCCCCATCACATAGGCCGAATCATTCACCCGCTGACAATGCGGTTCCAGATCAGGCACCAGCCCTTCGAATTTGCGTGCGCCGTCAAACACCAGTGACCCCAACCATGTGCCGTGATCGGCGGAATTCATCACCGGCATATCGCCTTGATGCCATGCTCCATTGAACCACGTCCAGATTACGCTTCCGACTGCCATATTCCTATTCCTTGTTTACGGGATCAAAACGGTTGATCCGGTTGTCTTTCGCCCCTCAAGCGCGATATGCGCCTCGGCAGCTTTGGCCAGAGGGTAACGCTGATTGACGTTGATCTTCAATGTGCCATTTTCGATCATTGCAAATAAATCCGCCGCAGCACTTTCCAGATAGGTACGATCCGCCGTGAAGTGGAACAGCACGGGGCGGGTGACGGTATAAGAGCCAACCGCCAGATCGGACAGTTTGAAATCCAGATAGGGTCCAGACGACTGACCGAAATTCACCAGCGTGCCAAAGGTTTTCAGACAGTTCATGGACCCGGCAATCGTGTCATGCCCGATGCTGTCATAAACCGCGTGAACACCTTCACTGCCGGTGATCTCTTTGACCCGCTCGACAAAATCCTCGGATTTATAGTCGATCGTGTGGGCGTATCCATGCTGCGCGGCCAGCGCACATTTCTCCGGTCCACCGGCGGTGCCGATTGCGGTCACCCCCTTGGCCGCCAGCCATTGCCCCGCGATCAGGCCAACACCGCCCGCTGCCGCGTGAAACAGAACCGTCTGGCCCTTTTCCACCTTGAAGGACCGGTGCAGCAGATAATGCGCCGTCAGCCCCTTTAGCATAGCGGCTGCCGCCACCTCGTCGCTTACTCCGTCGGGCAGTTTGACCAGATGCCGCGCCTCGATCACCCGTTCGGACACATAGGCGCCGTTCGGAATGGTATAGGCCACGCGGTCGCCAACGGCGAAACCCGTCACCCCCTCGCCCAGCGCGGCAACAGTGCCGGCGGCTTCGCTGCCCAGCACCAGATCATTATCCACCGGCCACGGGTACAACCCGCTGCGAAAATAGGTGTCGATAAAATTCACCCCGATGGCATTGTGTTTCACCAGCACCTCCCCCGCCTTGGGCGCTGGTGTCGGCAGGTCGATTTCATGCAAAACATCGGGGCCGCCTGTTTTGGCGGCGGCAATGGCTATGGGCATCTTTTATTCCTCGCCAACGATAAACACAGGATCAACCGGCACCTGCATCGCGTTTGACAGATGGTTGGTTTTGGCAGCCAGTGATACAATCTTCAGCACCTCGGCGTGTTGGGCCGGTGTCATCCCCTTGGCCCGCGCGGCGGCCGAATGGGAATGGACGCAGTATTCGCAGTTGTTGATGATCGACACCGCCAAATAGATCAGCTCCTTGGTCAGCGGATCCAGATCGGACGGGGTGGCCATCACCGCCTTGACCTCTTCCCATGTGCGCTCGAGCAGATCCGCGTCAAACGCCAGATAGCGCCAGATGTTGTTGATGAAATCCGAATTACGCGTGGCGCGGATGTCGTCGAATACAGCTTTGACGCGCGGGTCTGATTCCGGGTCTTTGGGGGGGACAATGGCGGGCATGGCGTAGTTCCTTTTCATATGTGTTCAAATGATAACTTGTCGGGTTTTGACCGAAAACTCAAGGTTTCTATCCACATCCCCGAAATAGAACTATTAAACCGGTTTAATCCCTGCGCCTGCCGCGCTACCCTTGGCGCAAACTCAAAGGCGAAATGGACCCAGCCCATGCCCCACATCATCGTTATCGGCGCCGGTCAGGCCGGTGCCTCCCTGACCGCCAAACTGCGCAATCTTGGTTATGAGGGTGACATCACCCTGATCGGTCAGGAACCCGTGCCCCCCTATCAGCGCCCGCCATTGTCCAAGGCCTATCTGCTGGGTGATATGGAGCGTGAACGCCTGTATCTGCGCCCCGAACAATTCTATGCCGACCAGAATATCACCCTGCGGCTGGGGGAAACCGTGACTGCGATTGATGGGGATGCGCAAACCGTGACGGTTGGTGGTGACGTGCTGACCTATGACGAGTTGGCCATCACCACCGGTTCCACCCCGATCCATCTGCCCGTTGCCATCGGCGGCAACCTGCAAGGCGTGCATGTGGTGCGCACACTGGCCGATATTGATGCGCTGGAGCCGGAGTTTGCCAAGGGCCGCAAGGTGCTGATCGTTGGCGGTGGCTATATCGGGCTTGAGGCCGCAGCGGTGGCATCCAAACTGGGGCTGGACGTGACTCTGGTGGAAATGGCCGACCGGATATTGCAGCGGGTGGCCGCGCCCGAAACCTCAAACTATTTCCGCGATCTGCACACGTCCCACGGTGTGAAAATCATCGAGGGCGTCGGGCTGGATCATCTGTCGGGCGATACCCGCGTGACAAGCGCCACCCTGACCAACGGTGAAACCCTGCCGGTTGATTTCGTGATTACCGGCATCGGCATCCGCCCCGCCACAGCACTGGCCGAAGCGGCGGGGATAGCGCTGGATAACGGGATCAGGACCGATGCACAGGGCCGCACCTCGGCCCCGCATATATGGGCCGCAGGCGATTGTGCCTCGTTCCCCTACAAAGATACCCGCATCCGGCTGGAAAGCGTGCCAAACGCCATTGATCAGGCCGAAGTGGTGGCTGAAAATATGCTGGGCGCGGGCAAGGATTATATCGCAACCCCGTGGTTCTGGTCGGACCAGTTCGATGTAAAACTGCAAATTGCGGGGCTGAACACAGGCTATGACAAGGTGGTCACGCGGGCGGGCGACAAGGACGGGGCGAGGTCGCACTGGTATTACGCGGGCGACACATTGCTGGCGGTGGACGCGATGAATGATGCACGGGCCTATATGATTGGCAAGCGGCTGATCGAGGGCGGCAAATCCCCTGCGCCCGATGTTGTCGCCAACCCCGAAACCGATCTGAAAGCGCTGCTGAAGGCATGAGGATCATTGCCGGACAGCATCGCGGGTTAACGCTTGCCTCGGTCGGCAAAGGGGATACGGCGGCGCATTTGCGCCCCACCTCGGACAGGGTGCGCGAAAGCCTGTTTTCGGTGCTGCTGGGCGGGGCCTATGGCGATCCGGTGCGCGGCGCGCATGTGCTGGACCTGTTCGCAGGCACCGGTGCGCTGGGGCTTGAGGCCCTGTCGCGCGGGGCGGCACATTGCACCTTTGTCGATGACGGGCGCAAGGCCCAAAGCCTGCTGCATGAAAACATCCGACTGACCCGCCGGATGGATGATTCAACTGCCCTCAAAACCAGCGCAACCCGCCTGCCCGCCAACAAAGGCCCCGCTTGCACACTGGTCTTTATGGACCCGCCCTATGGCAAGGGGTTGGGCGAACAGGCCCTGCTGTCGGCGCGTGATAACGGATGGCTGGCCGATGACGCGCTGATCGTCTGGGAGGAAAACAGTGCACAGTTTCCGCCGGACGGGTTTGTGTTGCACGACCAGCGGCGATACGGGGATACATGGGTAACGATTATGGAGATGGTATGATGGATGTAATCGAAATCAAACGCGACTGGGCCAAGATCAAGCGCCAGCAAACCACCCGTTTTCTGAACAAACGGTATTACGGGTTGTGGCCACGCCTTGCCATCTGGGGTGTGGCTTTGGCGGTGCTGGTGGGCGGGATGCAGATTGTGGATCACCTGCTGCCCAACCGTTACCAGCAGCGCAACTGGCTTGCCGCAATGGCCCCGATATATTTTGCGTTTCTCGCTATGACCATTCTGAATGGCATTTGGAAAAAACGCCTGCTCCGTGAAATTTCACAAGCCCCCTTACGACGCAAAAACCGCTCTGTGTTTCTGTCTAAATACGGTGTGTCCGACTTTGGCCCACCACATGAAAACGAACTGATCTGGGACTACATCACCGAGGTCGTCCCCTACAGAAACCTTGTCCTGTTGCTGCTTTCCCCCGTCGAATACATCCCCCTTCAAATGGATGGTCTACCGGATGGAATGACCCGTAAATCACTGCTTGAACAGATTGAGAAATGGCGAAACACATCAACTATAGATGACCCCGCCTGATGCAACCGACGCTTTACCGGCAGTTTACGACACGTCATTCCGTGGCAATCACGTATATTGCAAGGATTGAGGGGGTAAACCCTTTACATACACACGTTTGGCAAGGTTTACTGTGCCCGACCAATGAATTTTACCTAGGGAGAGACTAAATGAAGAAACTATTACTTGCCTCGGCGATGATGGCAGCCAGCATGACAGCAAGCAGCGCATTTGCTGAATGTGGCAGCATCAAAATGGCCGAATTCAACTGGGCATCCGGCGAGTTGATGGCCAATGTCGACAAGATTATCCTTGAAGAAGGATACGGCTGTGAAATCGAACTGGTTGTCGGTGGCACATCCGCAATCTTTACCTCGATGAACGAAAAAGGCGAACCGCAGATTGCCGGTGAGCAATGGGTAAATGCTCTGCGTGATGTTCTGGATCCCGCATTGGAAGAGGGCCGCATTCATGCCGTGAACAAAGGCCCGATCACCGGTTTGGGCGAAGGCTGGTGGATTCCGCCCTATACTGCCGAAGCACATCCTGAATTCAAAACCGCATTGGACATCATCGAGCACCCGGAACTGTTTCCGGATTCCGAAGATCCCAGCAAGGGCGCATTTGTCGGCTGTCCTGCCGGCTGGGGCTGTCAGGCTGTGAATGCCAATCTGTTCAAAGCTTTCGATATGGAAGCCAAAGGGTGGAAACTGGTTGATCCGGGTTCGGCTGCGGGTCTGGACGGCTCGATCGCCAAGGCAAACGAACGGGGCGAAAACTGGTTCGGCTACTACTGGTCGCCGACCGCCATCATCGGCAAATACAATCTGCATTCGGTGCCATTCGGTGTGCCTTTTGTCGGCAAAGAGGAATGGACCAACTGTATCGCAAAAGAAGACTGCCCCAATCCTCCGAAATCCGCCTGGATTAAATCCGAGGTCTTTACGCTTGTGACTGACGATTTTTACAAAGGCAACGCGGATATCAATGCATATCTGGAAGCCCGCGTATTCCCGGGTGAAGTCATGGGCGCGATGCTGGTATATATGGCAGATGAACAAGCCGACGGTGGAGATGCCGCAATCGAGTTCCTGACAAAATATCAGGACGTCTGGACCAAATGGGTTTCACCGGAAGCCGCTGAAAAAATCAAAAGCTCCCTTTAAGAGCTGATTAAAATAAAGGCTGAACCGCTCAATCCGGGCGGTTCAGTTATTTGGAAGGCAAATAAAATAGGGGATGGGGAATGTCACTTAAGGACATGCTACCCGACTATCTGGCCGAATTTCCCAAAATGGGACGCGCCGATCTACGGGATTTCAAAAAGGGTATTGATGAGTCATTTCGAGTCTTCACCCGCGAAAACGGCGAAACGATCGAGAATTTTTTCTATCCGCTAAAGATGTTCATGGTATGGTTCGAGAAACTGTTGCTGGGAACGCCATGGCCCTTGATGATCGCTGTGTTGTGCCTGCTGGTCTGGTTCGGTGCCCGTAGTATTACAATGGTTATCGGAACAGCCCTTGCATTGATGCTGATCGGATATCTTGGCATGTGGGATGACACCATGCGCACGCTGGCACTGGTTTCGGTTTCTACATTCGTCTGTATCGCCATCGGTATTCCGGTTGGAATTCTGATGTCCAAATCCGACCGAATTCAGGCCGTGATCGTACCCATTCTGGATATCATGCAAACCATCCCTGCCTTTGTGTATTTGATCCCCGTGCTGATGCTTTTAGGGATTGGCAAGGTTCCCGGCCTGATCGCGGTTTGCATATACGCCATTCCACCTGTTGTGCGTTTGACCAATCTGGGAATTCGGCTGGTGGACAAAGATGTGCTTGAAGCAGCAGATGCCTTTGGGGCCTCGCCACGGCAAAAGATGCTCAAGGTTCAACTGCCACTGGCATTGCCCAATCTGTTTGCAGGTGTGAACCAGACAATCATGATGGCCTTGGCGATGGTTGTTGTGGCGTCGCTGATCGGGGCACACGGGCTTGGCTCGAACGTGTTGAAAGCGGTGAACAACCAGTATCTGACCCTTGGCATGATGAACGGTTTGGCCATTGTTGCAATCGCGATTGTGTTTGACCGCGTCAGCCAGAAATTCGGCAAACGCCTGCAAAAACATTCGGAGAAGGTCCATGGCTGATAACAGTATCGAGGTTAAAGGCCTTTACAAAATCTTTGGCCCGCATGGCGAGAAGTATATCCAGATGGTCAAGGACGGCATATCCAAGGATGAACTGAATGCCAAATACGGGCATGTGTTGGGCCTGAAGGACATCAACATAAAAATGCCGTCGGCCAAAATACAGGTGATTATGGGGCTGTCGGGGTCGGGGAAATCGACCATGATCCGCCACATCAACCGTCTGATCGAGCCTACTATCGGCGAGGTGATCTATCAGGGGCATGACATTTGCAAAATGTCCAAATCCGAATTGCTTAAATTCCGACGCCACAAAACGGCGATGGTGTTCCAGAAATTCGCCCTGCTGCCGCATCGAACCGTGATCGACAATACGCTTTTCGGCATCGAGCTTCAGGGGGTTTCCCGTGGAGAAGCCGAAGAGCGTGCCAGACATTGGCTAAGCCGTGTGGGTCTGGACGGGTTTGAAGATAACTACCCCAACCAGTTGTCCGGCGGTATGCAGCAGCGCGTTGGCCTTGCCCGTGCCCTGACCAATGATGCCGACATCCTGCTGATGGACGAAGCATTTTCAGCATTGGATCCGCTGATCCGCATGGACATGCAAACGATCCTGTTGGAACTGCAGGAAGAGCTGCACAAAACGATTGTGTTCATCACCCATGATCTGGATGAAGCCCTGCGTCTGGGCGACCGAATTGCCATTCTGCGCGATGGCGAAGTCATTCAGCAAGGCACCGGTCAGGAAATCGTGCTACACCCCGCAGATGCCTATATTTCGGACTTTGTGAAAGAAGTGAACCGCGGGCGCGTGATCAAGGTGGATACGATTATGTCGCCAGCCACAACACCGCCAACATTACAAATCCCGACCGGTAGCAGCTTGGAATTTGCAGCCAAAAAACTGACAGATTCCAACGAAACTGCGGCTGCAATTACCGACACCTCAGGAGCCGCTATTGGCGAAATCTCTATGAAAGCCGTGATTAATGCGATGGTGACGCCGGCAACCTACTGAAACATTACAGCACATTCCTAGAGCGCATCCAATCTAATCAGAATCGTGTATTCACCACCAACCCGAGGCAGCGTTTGCACCCGCAAATGCGTTCGGGTTGTGCGGTGAATTCAATTGGATTGGGTTTGCTCTAAATCACTATGATCTTGAGCCGGCACCGTGACTGTTAATGAACCGAGGCATACATGACGGTTTCCTCGGTGGCATCTTCCGGGGTAAACTCTTCTACAATCCGGCCCTGTCGACAAACCAGTATCCGGTCTGACAGGTTCAGGATTTCCGGCAGGTAAGACGAAATCACGACAACCGCAATACCCTGATCAGCCAGATCATTGATCAGCTGGTGAATTTCGGCAATCGCCCCCACATCCACCCCGCGCGTCGGTTCGTCAAAAATGACAAGCCGCGGTTTTTGGCACAGGCCTTTGCCGATCACGACCTTTTGCTGGTTTCCACCGGACAATTCGACCACCCGCGCATCGGCATTGATTGCCTTGATGTTCAGTCGTTCAATCCACTGCGTCGCCAAATCGCGGATGTCTTTTCGGCGCACGATCCAGCCTTTGTTGTGTCCCGATGCCAGCAGGCCGCCAAACAGGTTTTCACCTATTCCCATGGTCTCGAATATGCCTTCGCCCTTGCGGTCTTCGGTGACATAGATAATCCCGTCTGCCACGGCCTCGGCCGGTGTCAGGTAACGCACGCGCCGATCTTCCAGTTCGATAGAGCCGCCGCGTTTGAAATTGCGCTTGAACACACCGGACACCACCTTGAAGGTTTCGGTCCGGCCCGAGCCGATCAGGCCGAACACCCCGGTAATCTGCCCCGTGAAAACAGAAAACGAGGTATTGCGCACGATCGTTCCCATTGAAATGTCATGCACGGCCAAAATCCGTTTACCGGCCTTGCGGGTTTCACGTTCCTTGTGCTCGCCATAGATTTCCTCGGTCAGGGTGCGTCCGACCATCGCGGCAATAATCCGGTCGCGGTCGTAATCCTTGGTGTCGCCGGTTTCCACCAGTTCCCCGTCCCGCAGGATGGTAATGCGGTCTGAAATTTCCAGCGCTTCTTCCAACGCGTGTGAAATGAAAATGATGGAAACACCGCTTTCTTTCAGGCGCCGCAACAGGGCAAAGAAATGGCGCTTTTCCTCGGGCGTCAGTGTGGCGGTCGGTTCGTCAAAGATAATGACTTCGGCGTTGTGATGCACCGCGCGGGCGATTTCGATCATTTGCTGGCTGGCAGCACCAAGGGTGGCCACCAGTGCCCGCGGGTCAACCTGAAAATTCAGGGATTGCAGGAACTGCTGGGCGGAAATGTAGATGCCGCGCAGCCGGTTCAGAAAATTCTCGGACCCCAGATACAGATTTTGCGCAACTGTCATCGACGGCACAAGGCTGGTTTCCTGAAAAACCATCGCAATTCCGGCGTGCAGGGCTTCGTTCGGGGTAGCAAAACAGGCGGGCTTGCCTTTGTAGAGCATCTGGCCATCAGTTGCCTCGACAACACCGGCCATGATCTTGGTCAGGGTGGATTTACCTGCCCCGTTTTCCCCCAGCAATGCATGGATTTCGCCCTTGCGCAGATCGAAATCCACATTCCTGATTGCTGGCACCTTGCGGTAAAACTTCGAGACGTTTTCCATCTTTATAATCGGTTTCATTGTCTCGGCCCCCTATGCCACGTCCAGCGTCAGAATGGCATTGCCACCCTTGGACGCAGCGAATATCCGGCCGTCATGCTCAATGGCGGCGCATGTCCCGTGGCGTTTGCCATTGGCGCGGCTGTGATAGCTGTCTAACGGCTGTAATGCGCTGTCCAGCCGCACCACCATGCCGTAGGACCGGCTGGGCGACCACGGTTTGTGAACCCCCATGATCTTCATTCCGCCAATTTGCAACGGCTCCATGAAACTTGCCCCTGTCGCCAATGCCGGTGCAATCCAGAACCGGCGCGGCACCTCGGCCATCATGTCGGCGCGGTAGTGTTTTTCCAGCAGGACCAGTTCGATCAGCCGGTTGCGCGGGGCAAAAACCGACATCAACGCGCCGCCGCCCGCGCGTGGTGACAGACGGGCCGGATAGCCGGGAATATGGGTGATCACAGGGGTTATTTTGCCGCTGCCGCCATCCAGACGGACCAGCCGGTGCTGCCAGCTTTCACTGACCACCACATTGCCCTTGTCGTCCGGCAAAAGACCGTAAGGCCAGGCCAGGCCGCCCGCCACTTTCACAAATTCCCCCGCCTTCCGCCTCCAGACAGAGCCTGATGCGTTTTTTTCCATCAGGTCGACCACCCAATCGGATGGGGGATGTTTGGTTGAACCGTTGGCCAGCCACAAGGCCCCGTCAGACCCGTAGGCAAGCGCCGTGATACAGGCCAGCTCATCCGGCTTTTCGCAGAGTTCCCCTCCGATCATCAGCGTGCCGTCATCCAGTGCCACGGCCAGTTCCCCCGACGCGGAAACCGCGATTGCGGTTATGGGTGCTGCGTATTCAGCAAGGGTTTTTGCATGTCCCTTGGCATCAAACCGGCAAAGGGTGTTGTCGCTGCTGGCAATCAAACTACCATCCAGAATGGCCAGATTGTCGGCCTGCGCCAGATCGCTGAATAACGGGGCGTCATCCAGAGCCGTATTCGCACGATACGCCCCGTCCAGCGGCGGGATTGTGATGGTCTTGCCACGGAAAATGTCCAGTATCGGATCAAGAAACATTACTTTTCCCCCCAATAATCAACCGGTGCGGTCCATGTCTTGTCCGCCCCTTCGATATCGAACACCCCGATCCGGTTGTTCAGGATACCACCGATAAACAACTGCCCCTTGTGTTCGCGCATCGAGGTGACCGAAGGGTGCGATTTGCCCTCCAGATCGCCCAGCGTCATCAGGATTTTGCCGCGGTCATCGAATTTCACCACCCCGCCGTTGTTCACATTGGCAAACAGCCATTCGTCCTGTGGCAGGCGGCGGGTCATGCGTTTGCGAAAATCGGGATGGCGCAAGGACAAATCAAAACTGGGCGTGCGCATCCCCAGCCAAGCCATCCAGTAGGTGCCATCCGAGGCGCGGTTGATATTGTCGGGATAACCGGGCAGATCGTCGATCAGGATCTCGGCTTTGCCTTTCTTGGGCCCTTCCAGCCAATAGCGGTGGATACGGCAGGTCCATGTTTCGCAAAACAGCAGCGATTTCTTGTCATGGGCAATGGTGACGCCATTGGTGTAATGATAGCCATCCAGCAGTGTTTTGGTGCTGCCGTCTTCGGGATTGTAAACCAGCAACCGGCCGGTGCCACGGTTTTCAATCGAATCCAGCGTCCAGTCATGCGCGTCATAGCGTTTAGTTGAATCGGTGAAATAGATTTTGCCATCTGGCGCGATGTCCAGATCATTGGGATCCCGCAACACCGCATCATCGACAATCGAGGTCAGCGAACGCCGGGTTTCGGCGGTCAGGCGAGTGACTTTGCGATCCGGCGTGATCGAATAGAGGCCCATCGCCCCGACACAGCTGATCAGGTTTTCGTCCTTGTCAAAGGCCAGCCCCAGCGGAAAGCCCCCGACATGGGCGAACACCTCCCAATCGGTGTAATCCGGCGCGAAAAAGCGCACCACCTCGCCGTGGCGGGTGCCGCAATATAGATTGTCGTTGCGGTCCAGAATGACATCTTCGGGGCCTTCCACCTCGCCCAGCCCGATTGAACGCGCCTGCGACAGTTTGCTGTTCAATTCGTATTTCGTGCCCGAACCGGCCTCGGCGGACGGGGCATCGACCATGTTCAGGTAAACCGGCGCCACATACATTTCATTCAGCACCTTGTGGCGGTTTTTCAGCCAACGGATGTCGATGGTCACCGCAGCGGCCAGCAGAACACCCAGAACCATCTGGTTCGTGCCGGTGCCGTACCCCAGCCGGATCAACCCGTTGGTCATGACCAGCACAATGATCGCCCCCATCAGGCCTTTGACGATCGAGCCGCGCCCGCCCCCCAATGAATTGCCGCCAACCACGGCCGCCGTCAGCGCCAGAATTTCCAGCCCGTGCCCTGTGCCGATCCCCGCGCCGCTAAGGCGGGTGGCAAACAGGAACCCGGCCAGGCCCGATGTAAAGCCGGAAAACACATAGGTCAGAAACACCATTTTGCGTACTTGAATGCCTGCATTATGGGCCGACCGGCGCGATCCGCCAACCGCCAGAATATGCCAGCCGATGCGCGAACGGGTCAAAGCGATATGGGCAACCACCGCAATAATCAAAGCCGTCCAGACAGGGACGGACGCACCTAGAATCGTGTCATCCCCAATGAAATCCCAAAGATCCGAATAGACCTGAGACATCTGCGCCTTGCCGGCATAATTAACGATCAGAATTTCGAAAATTGCACGCCCTATAATAAGCGTCACAAGTGTGGTCAGAAATGCCCTTAGCCTTATGTATCCTATCAGAAAACCGTTAATCGCACCAATCAGAACCCCGGTTCCGACCGCCGCAAGGCATGCAACCCAGACCGGCATGGCAAAGATAAAGAAAGTAGCAATAGCCGCAAAAGCAGACAAAGCAAAAATTGCCCCGACCGCAAGGTCAATACCGCCTCCTAGCATGACAACTGTCATACCGATAACAACCAGGCTGAATTCGCCAAGTTGGCGCGTAGATTCCTGTAAGGAATAAGGCGAGAAAAAGCCGGGTATGGCAGTTCCGAACCCGACAACAGTGGCAACCAAAACCACGAAGGGAATGGCGCTGTCGGTCCATTTCTTTTCCAGAATTTCGCCAATAATGTGATCCGGCACCAGATTATAGCGCCAGGCGTGCAACCGTTCCCGTAGTGTCATTTCTTAATTCCCAACCCTGCAATATTCAGGGAAAGGCAACTGAAATCAGCCGCCTTCCCCCCTTTTAGGTATTATTGAGCGGTCAGGGCGCTCAGGTCCCAGCAACTGCTATCCGTCATGGTCAAATCATTGATCGTGTCGGTATCGGTGTAGATATATGTCGCTGCATCACCCGGTTTAACATTGCTCTGAAGCAGATACTTCATCATTGCCAGCATATCGTAGGATTCACGCCGCACGCTGGTCGAAACCACAGCGCCGTATGTGCCGTTCTTGATCGCGTCACAGTTGGCGGATTTTTCGCCGCCACCGTTGGCGATCAGGTGAACCTTGTCAGACATGCCTGCCTCGCGAATTGCGGCTGCGGCCCCCACGGCATCACCATCCCAGAAATCAATGATGGCACAAATGTCGGGATGCTGTTGTAGCATCGTTGTTGTCACAGTCCGCGACGTGGTTGCATCCCAATTCGAAAACGGCTCGGAAACGATTTCAAAGCCCTCGTGCTTGGCCATTTCCTCGACGATACCGTTATACTGGAACAGGCTGGTTGCATTTGTCTGGTCCCCTTGGACCAAACCAATCTGTTTGGATGAACTATCACCACAGGCCCGAACGGCCTCTTTGGCCTCGATCCGGCCCATTTCTGTCCAGTCGCCGCCAAAAAACGCATCTGCTTTGAAATTTGCCGGGTTGTCGATCAGGAACACAAAAATCCCCGCTTTTTGCGCCCGCCGCATCAGCTTGCTGTAGGAATTCATGTCAGGCGCCATCACGATCAGCACATCGGGCTTGGGATCGGATGTTATGGCCTCGGCTATGGCTTGTGCGCCGGCTTCAACGCTCCAGTTTGGGTCGCGGGTTTCAAATACACCGCCGAAATTTGGAATTTCCTTTGAAAGGTAACCGGCCCAACCTTGGGCCAGATCAAATCCCATGGCCATCGGCACCATAACGATGCGCTTGCCTTCGAGGGCATTTTTGTAAGCCTCTGGGCCGGGGTCTTGTGCGGCGGCAGGAAGGGCGGCAAACGCGGCAGTTGCAATCGCAATCGCGCTGAAAGCAGATTTCAGGACATTCATTTTTCTCTCCATGTTTATATTTTTTTGTCGTTTCTTTTTGTGCATATTTGCGACGCGAATTTTTGACGCAGGCTATGCAAACCCGGATATGTGTTCCCTCCTTTATATGCGGGCTGGATGATGTGTAATCATATATCCCCTTGCTGTGCGGTCTGTTCATCCCGGGGGTTCAGCCAACCATCCAGAATGATGGCTGCCAGCAGAATTGTAGATTTGATCAGGTTTTGAAGAAGCAGCGAAATATTGGCGATGGTCATTACGTTCAGCAAAATACCGATCAGGGCCGCACCGATCAGAACATTGCGCACACCGCCTTTGCCGCCCGAAAGGCCAATACCACCAATCACGGCAACCAGAATAACGTCATACAACAGGTTCGAGTTGATCACCCGCGTCTGGATCGAAAGCAGGCTGGCGGCTGTCAACAGACCTGCAATAAAGGAAAACAGCGCCGACAAAATATAACGCAAGACCAGCATCGGGCGCACCGGAATGCCGATATTGCGCGCCGCCGCCGGGTTGTCCCCGGCATAATAAACATAGCGGCCCCATTTGGTGAACCGCAGGAAAAGAAATGTCGCAAAGGCCAGCGTAAGGAAAACAAACACATCAACCGGAATCCCAGCAAACCGCGCGGCACCCACTGCTTCCAGCCAATGACCTGCTGGAACCGTCACCGCATCCGAGGGAATTAATTGCGACCGGACAAATCCGAACACAAACAGTCCGGTTGCCAATGTTACGAAAATCGGGGGAACATCTGCATAAGCAACCAAAAACCCGTTGACGGCTCCGATAAAGACAACAGCCAGCAAGACCAGCATAAGCGCCTCGGTTTCACCGTATCCGGTATGTAACATCTGAAGATACCATGCGATTGACATGGCCATAATGGCCACCATCGACAGATCAATTCCCCGTCCGATAATTACGATTGCCATTCCAAGCGCAAGAATACCGAGGACTGAAATGGATCGGACGATAGAAATCAGATTGGTAACATTCAGAAATCCCGGCAAGACAATGGCGGCAAAAATCACAACCAGGACAGTGGCTATCAGAACAATGCGTTCCTGATTAAATGTGCTTAGGTTCATTCTTAACTCCCCCCTGGTTTTTAGGCACCAGGTTATTTCCCTTATATTGCTACGTTTTTTTCCCATAGGCGACACTTTATTCGGATTTTCCCGAAGATTTCCATGTTTGAAACAATGTGTGACGATATCGCGATATGTGTTTTAATATCGCTTTCCAACCTGCCGTTGAATTTTTACCTCTTTCATGGGTTTGGTAAACCCGTCGGTGTTGGCATGACCTTATAGACTGTTTTTGCTCCTGGGTGACACGGGTTATAAGCGAGAGGATATGAATACCAATATATGAAACATACCATTCGCAAGACATTGGTGGTTTCAGCCATACACAAACTTTTCGAAATAAGACCCGTCTTGCATTTTCTTGGTGCAAAGCAATGCGGCCTTCGGGGGATTGCCCCGCACCTGTTTTCCTCGCCATACAGTTCTGCAATCTGTTTTATGGATTCCTCGGCTATAGCGGACCCTTGCGTGGCAAACATATTGGCAAAATTGCGCCGGATATGGGTCTCCGAAAGGGCCGTTAGGCCGGGGACACCGGATACTTGCTTGCGACCGGCAAAATGATTTTTCTACAGTCGGGGTATAAAAACGCAAATGAGGGGTTGACCCCACCGTCCCACCTTCCTAATTAGGCGCCCTGTGTGGGCCGGTAGCTCAGTTGGTAGAGCAACTGACTTTTAATCAGTAGGTCCCGGGTTCGGATCCCGGCCGGCTCACCATTTATAACAAAGTATGAGATGACACGTAGTATGTCTCTTTTGACGATAGTTTGTCGTTTTTCAAAAAAAATCGACTGCTGTTGTCGAAGTGTCGAGTCAATGCGAAAAGAGAGAGTGTTGATGCTTGTTGAAGCATACACCGTCGTTGTGTTCGCCCGCGAAAATGTTCGCTGGTGATTTTAGCCAGTTAGCTGGGCCTATTTGATGCGAAACGGGGAAGAACTTCCCTAGAGGACAGGGACCCAGCGTCTGCCATAACAGACAGAATTTTTCGAATTTGTGCTCGAAGAGCGTTTGGTCGATCTTCCAACGTTGCCAATAACCCAGCAGCTTTGTCGGAGAATCCAGCATACATCCAAAAGCTGGCATTAGTTTTATGCTCTTTTGCATACGCTATTAGCCAGGGAACAAACCATTCTTCGAGCTGTTCTGGCGACATGCGCTCACATATTCCAAGAACTGCGTAGGCGGCAGAGGCATGCTGCTTTGTCGCATCTACCCAACTATCGATCCTGGGAAGAAGCATTTCCAAGTGGGGCCAATTCGGCGGCACGGGAGTCATATATGGACCGACAAACCCTGCCGCACGCAATGCATTATCTAGATTTTGCCAATCGTCATTTTGAGCTCTAGGAACCAGATTGCTCATAACCCAATCTGCTGCTGGTTGCCAAGCTCTCCAAAATCGATCGTCTGGCGGTCGGTTGCTGACAATCAGCTCATGAGTAACGGCATCAAGGTAAGATCCAACCAAGTCACCCTTGTATTGCCGTTGTTCGAGATCGGTCAACGTTTTCCAGGCTTGACCGTCAGCTGAAATTGCAGCAAGCCTCCCAGTTTCCTTTGCGAGTGTATTTACTAGTTCGTAAGGAAAGTCATTCCCATAGCGACCTAGCCGTTCGTCTTCATTTCGAATAGAACGTGCCCATTCAGTTAGGCCTTCAAAATACTTAAAGAGATATCGTTGTTTTCCTTCGTTCAAAGCAGCATACGGAACCGCTTCTATCAGTGTTTTCATTTTCCCCCAGTGAAAGTGGCGGCGCGCCCGCAGCTTTATACGTACGACAGGAGGATAGAGTTTTTTTGATCTAACCCAACGTGTACGGTAGGGCTTTGGGGGCAGAATGGGTCCACGATTTCGGCCGCGTCCTGTGGCAAATCTCACTGCATTCCTATGTCGCTTGAAATTAGTCTTTTCTGCGTGTCTTTTTTTGCGATCCGCTTCACAGTCATAACCTGAGTCAAACACGCAAGTATCTAAGGCGGCGACCAAACACCTCCAAGCAAGTTCAGGCCTGTGTGCCCAATCGAAGCCTTCCAGTGTAGCTGAACCTACTGCGTGCAGTTGATGGGTCGCGAGCTCTGCAACGGTCTCATCTAAATCTGTAAGGAAACCACGTGATACAATGGCAGAAATTCCACCCGCCGCTATCGTTTGTGGATCAAAAGACATCAGAGATTCCGGAACGAGAAACTGTGACTCTTCTGGTGTACGCTCGCGGGAAATAGCACCAAGCAAGCGCACTTGAGCCCACTTCACATGAGTCTCAACCAGCTCTGATGGGCCAAATCTAGCTAAAACCGCAGCAACGCCAGCTGACGCAGCTTGTATCATTCGGCCGGAAAAATCTGCTGCGACCAAGTCTTGATCGGTCGCTTGTTCGTTCAATAGCTTGATAGCATCTGAGAGTTCAAACCCAACTACGACTTCGCCAGCCTCCAATGAGCGCTCAGCCCAAGTCGCAAGCTCACTCAACGAATTGGTCCGAGCTTGTTCTAAACTTTGCGCTTCAAGTTCGGCAGCATTCTCTTTGGGTGGATCCAATCTGACTAACATTTTGTTTTCGTCATCACTTTCTTCAAAGTTGACGGATTGTGGATCAGCGTCACTGAGATACCGCTTTAGTTTGTCTTGAGTTTCGTCCCGCCACACCTCGTGCTTGAGTTCGTGGTCAAAGTCGGCAAGGTCATCAAGGGTCCAGCGAATGCGCCGTTCTTGTAAGAACGCTTGTGCCTCCTGATCTGCCATAAGATGGAATGGCAAAAGGAGTTGATGGTGGAAAGGGCCGCGATTGTTGTATCGCTTCCAAATTTCTTCAGTGGCTTCTAGGTGATCTTGCCCCGACCCAATTCCACGAATCCGATGTGTCGGAGAACGGTCGTCCATGTGGCGGCGAATGTCGTAGTCCCAAAGACGTGGGGCTGCGAGTAGTGGGGCGATCGCAGAAATCGACGGGCGATCATTTTGACGATGAGCGACCGCATTAATAATCGGGGACGTTGTAGCCACAAGACCGTTGTTTTGAAGGATACGAGGAAGAAGCTCTGCCAAGTTGGCTTGGTTTTCAAGTTGCTCTTGGAGCCAATTATCCAAAGCTAGATACGCTGATCCGAGCGAGTGTGGCCCAAGAATTGCCCGCGACCAACGATACACTGTCTCGTCACCCCACAACTTCAGTTCTCTATCACCCAAGTGAATTACCAACGCTCGAGGCCGCCTACCGTCATGCCGCACCTCACGGTTCCGCCAAAAAACGGCTGCTCGCATTTCCAATCGGTGCATCATGGTTAGTGCGATATCGGCGTCTTTGGTAAATAGTTGATCCCAACCGAGTTGATGGGGCGAGCTATCGGTAAACCTGAATTCGTCACGAATTCCAGCATCGTGAAATGAAGTGATTGAGTCAAAACAGCTTGATGGTCCTAAAAGGCCCTCTCGTCTCTGCCGCTCTCTTGGAAGTAGCGCAGCCGCCATCATTTCTGTCCACGCGACGGGCAACTGAGTAGGGAGCTGGCGTGGATACTCTAGTAATCGCGCTCTTGCTCCGCGGAGGCGTTTCTCAGTCGTTAAACGGGCCAGATATGCTTCGACGATATTGGGTATAGAATGAACGCACATCGAAAGAATACTCTGAAGGTCACGCTCCAGCTCCCTCCAATGATCGTATCGAAGTTCCAACGCGAAAGGTGGCTCGCTCTCGGAGCTATAATGTCTCGCATTTTCTGGGTGCTCGTAGTCCTCGACAGCAATCAGCCAATTATTGATGTGTCCTGCAATTCGTTTTGATACCCAGTTTGGCGTATGCTCGAAGTGGTTCGTCCATATCTCGGCTAACTCGACGAAAGCTGGAATGTGCCTTTCGGGCCAAGATTGTCAATGAGCGTTTAAAAGTGACCCAGTTTTGGCATTTAAAATTGACCCACCTTTGAGGGGCAAAGCCAATAGGCGAGATGCCCTCATATAGCGAGCTCGTCTATTGGCTTTGCTTGCGCTGCGGCTTATTGAACGCGGCTGTTTTTGCT
>WFNH01000070.1 GCA_015488685.1 Marinosulfonomonas sp. | reverse complement strand
TGTGTATAAGAGACAGGCCACCCACCACAGGCAGAACCATCGAGAAACTTGTCATTCTGGCAAAGCGGTTAAAGAACTGATCCTCGTCCCCGAACACCACCGAGGGGCGCAGGATGGTTGCATTGGGGAAATAGGTCTTTACGCTCTGCTCACCCAACCCTTTGGTCCGGGCATAGTCGCTTTCGCTGTCCACATCGGCTGCGATCGACGACAGATGCACCAGCCGCTTGATACCCGCAAGCGACGCCAGACGCGCGACCCGTTCGGCCCCCTCATGGTGGACTGCGTCAAACTTGTTCTTGCCCAGATTGTTCAGGATCCCCACACAGTTCACCACCGCATCCGCACCGCGCATCGCATGCCGCACCGATGCGTCATCGCGGATATTGCACAATTCCGGCTCGACCTGCCCGACCACACCGTAGGTCTGCACGAACAATGCCTCGTTGGGGCGACGCACCGCGACACGCACACGCCAGCCCGCTTTGGCCATCCGTCGTGCAATGTAACGTCCGACAAAACCGGACCCGCCGTAAATGGTGACAAGTTTGGACATGGGGATACCTCCGATCAAATGTTGTATTCTCAATAGCTTTTTAAGGGCCGGGGGACAAGCAAAGATGATAAGGTGAAAAAATACCTTTTCTGCCGTTGACACCCCCCGCGAGTCCCTATAATTCGCCCCTACGACACCTGCCCAGGTGGCGGAATGGTAGACGCGCTAGCTTCAGGTGCTAGTGTCCTTACGGGCGTGGAGGTTCAAGTCCTCTCCTGGGCACCAAGTTACCCCTCTCAATATATGCTCATATCTGCTCAAAACCATTGATTTTTCAGTGGTTTTTCTATATCCATGTTTTCACAGATGAACATACGATACCCCAGTTAAGGAAACTTTACGGCGATCAAGGATACATTGCCTGACATTTCATAGGTCTTTTGCGACACAAACCCATCTGCGTATATGGTTTGCGACAGGTTCTGGTCGGCATTTCAGGCAAATGCAGCCACATTCCTGCTCTTGTCGGGGGCCCTAACCACATTTGCTGTGTCCGCAACTGCCGCAGGTCATGCAGCCTTCGACCATCCGCAGATCGTATTGCCCGCATTTCGGGCACGCCTGCCCGCGCGGGGCATCCAGGTTGACCACCTGTTGCGCTTGCGGGTCCGTTTTCAGGCCCATGCCTTCGCCCTCGATAAATCCGGTGTGGATCAGGTGCCGTTCGATCACACCGCCGATCGCGGCCAGAATGGACGGCACATATTTGCCCTCCATCCACGCCCCGCCGCGCGGGTCGAACACGGCTTTCAACTCCTCGACCACAAAGGACACATCCCCCCCGCGCCGGAACACCGCCGAGATCATCCGCGTCAGGGCCACTGTCCAGGCGAAATGCTCCATGTTTTTCGAGTTGATGAACACCTCGAACGGACGCCGGTGCCCGTTCACCACCAGATCGTTCACGGTGATATAGATCGCATGTTCGCTCTCGGGCCATTTCAGCTTGTAGGTATTACCCTCCAGTGCCTTTGGCCGGTCCAGCGGTTCGGACAGGTAAACCACATCGGCGCCGGTGTCGGCCTCGGGGGTTTTGTCGGACGTTTCGCTGACCGTCAGAACCGAGCCGGTTACGTCATTGGGCCGGTAGGTGGTACACCCTTTACAGCCGCTGTCCCACGCCTGCATATAAACGTCCTGAAAATCGGCAAAACTGATATCCTCGGGACAGTTGATGGTTTTCGAGATCGAGCTGTCCACCCATTTCTGCGCCGCCGCCTGCATCTTGACGTGGTCCAGCGGGGCCAGCGTCTGGGCGTTGACGAAATAGTCGGGCAATTCCGCATCCCCGTATTTTTCGCGCCACAATTTCACGGCGTAATCAACCACTTCTTCCTCGGTGCGGGTGCCGTCGTTTTGCAGCACCTTGCGGGTATAGGCATAGGCGAACACCGGCTCGATGCCCGAACTGACGTTTCCGGCATAAAGGCTGATCGTGCCGGTGGGGGCGATCGAGGTCAGTAGCGCATTGCGAATGCCGTGTTTGCGGATCGCGTCGCGTACGTCATCATCCATCAAGCGCATCGTGCCGCTGGCCAGATATTTGTCGGCATCAAATAGCGGGAAGGCACCCTTTTCCTTGGCCAGATCCACCGAGGCCAGATAGGCCGCACGCGCGATCTGTTTCATCCAGCCCTCTGTCTGGGCCGCTGCCTGATCCGAGCCATAACGCAGACCCACCATCAACAGCGCATCCGCAAGGCCGGTCACGCCCAGCCCGATCCGCCGCTTGGCCTGCGCCTCTTGGGCCTGTGCCTTCAGCGGAAAACGGCTGGTATCGATCACGTTGTCCATCATCCGCACCGCTGTGCGTACCAGATCATCCAGCGCCACTTCGTCAAGCTTTGCCCCATCTTCGAACGGGTTGACCACCAGCCGCGCAAGGTTCACCGACCCCAGCAGGCACGCGCCATAGGGCGGCAGCGGCTGTTCACCGCAAGGGTTGGTTGCGGCGATGGTTTCGCAATAGGACAGGTTGTTCATTGCGTTGATCCGGTCAATGAAAATCACCCCAGGTTCGGCGAAATCATAAGTGGACTGGATAATCTGGTTCCACAAATCCCGTGCGTTCAGGGTGTGATACACCGTGTCGCTGAATTTCAAATCCCACGGGCCACCGTCCTTGACCGCCTGCATGAAATCATCTGTCACCAGCACCGACAGGTTGAACATGCGCAGGCGCGCAGGGTCGCGTTTGGCGGTGATGAAATCCTGAATATCGGGGTGGTCACAGCGCATCACCGCCATCATCGCCCCGCGCCGCGATCCGGCCGACATAATGGTGCGGCACATCGCGTCCCACACATCCATGAACGAAATCGGGCCCGAGGCATCAGCCCCCACACCTTTTACATCTGCGCCCTTGGGCCGGATGGTGGAAAAATCATAGCCGATACCGCCGCCCTGCTGCATGGTCAGTGCGGCCTCTTTCAGCATGTCGAAAATGCCGCCCATATCATCAGGGATCGTGCCCATGACAAAGCAGTTAAACATTGTCACCGCACGGCCTGTGCCAGCCCCCGCCGTGATCCGGCCAGCGGGCAGGAATTTGAAATCCTGTAGAGCGTCGAAAAAATCATCTTCACGCGCTTTGGGATCATCATCGCCTTGGGCCAAAGCGCGGGCGATGCGGCGCCATGTATCTTCGACCGATTCGTCCATCACTTTGCCATCGCGACCCTTCAGGCGATACTTCATATCCCAGATTTGTTCGGCAATTGGCGCAGAAAAACGGCTCATGTTCGGGTGTCCTGTTGGTGGCAGCAAGGGAGGCGACAATAGGCGCAAGACGCGCGTGGGTCAATTGTAATTGGCGCGTTTTGCCCTATGATTGCCCGAGTCGCAACATAGCACATCTTGGGGGCAAATGGTGGGTAAAACCATAAATCTGGTGAAACTCAGCGTCGGGATTGATTCCGTCGAGCACCTGCAAACCTACCGCGAACGTATCCTGCGCGAGGGCGGGCCAAAGCATCCGCGCCACATCACCCGCATGTGGCCGCGGCGCGAAAAGGAACTGCTGAACGGCGGCTCGATCTACTGGGTGATCAAAGGTGTAATCCAGTGCCGTCAAAGGGTTATCCGGCTGGACGAGGTGATCGGCGAGGACGGTATCCGCCGCTGTGCCATTGTGATGGACCCGGAAATTATCCGCACCCAGGCCGCCGTACGCCGCCCGTTTCAGGGCTGGCGCTATCTGGAGTCCGCCGATAGCCCCGCCGATCTGGCCAAAGGGGCGGCTACGGAAGGGGATCTGCCGGTCGAGCTGATGTCGGCGCTGGCGGATATCGGGGTGCGTTAAGGGATCGCTGCGGCCAGTTGGTCCAGAGCCTTTTCCAGCCGCGCCCGTGTGCAGGCAATGTTCACCCGCGCAAATCCCTCGCCCTGTTTGCCAAATGCCTGCCCGCGCGTCACCGCCCAACCTGCCTTTTGCCGCAGGAACGTGGTTAACTCATCCGGTGTCATCCCAAGGGCACGAAAATCCAGCCACGCCAGAAAGGTGCCTTCCGGCTCGATCAGCTCCACCCCGTCAATACCTGCCAGCCGGTCCCGCAACAGCGCCAGATTGCCTGCGATATAGGTCATCGCATCCGCCAGCCACGGCCCGCCATCACGATAGGCCGCCAGCATCGCGACCGAAGCAAAACTATTGTTCTTGTTCACCGTCAGGCGGCTGTTCTCTGCCTGAAATACCTTGCGCTTTTCCTCGTCCGCAATCACCGTAAAGGCCGAGCAACAAGCGGCGATGTTGAAGCTTTTGGCTGGGGACAGCGCAACAATCGCATTCTGTGCATAATCCGCGCCAAGGCTGGAAAACGGGGTATAATCATGCCCCGCAAAAGTCACGTCCCCGTGGATTTCATCCGACACCACCAGCACCCCGTGCCGCGCGCAGATATCCCCCAATCGCATCAGTTCATCCCGTGTCCAGACCCGTCCAACAGGGTTATGGGGATTGCACAGATACAACATTTTATTACGGGGATTGGCCGCTAGAGCTTCTAAATTATCAAAATCCATACAATATCGGCCATCCTGAAGGATCAGCGGATTTTCCACCACGCGCCGTTTGTTTTCCTGCACCACATCGTAGAAATCAAAGAACACCGGCGGCTGAACGATGATCCCGTCGCCTGCTTCGGTGAACAGGGACGCGGCAATCGCAAGGATGTTCAGCACATTGGGCGCGCGCAGGATATGGGCCTGATCCAGCGCCCAGCCATGCCGGTTTTTCTGCCACTCACACAGCGCCGGATACAGCCCCTCGGGCACCGCCTCGTATCCGAAAACCCCGTGATCCAGCCGCACCTGCATCGCATCGCGCACCACCTGCGGCGCCTTGAAATCCATGTCGGCCACACCGGCGGCAAACAGGTCTTTGCCGCCCTCGCCCAGCACCATCGGGTGAACCTTCAACGCCGGAACCTCGCGCCGGTCGATTTCCTCGTCAAAATCCGTCCGCACGCTGTTCTCCGTCATGGTTCAATCCTTTCTCAGGTTAGCTTTCCCAGCAATTCCGTTAACGCCACACGGTCCGCATCCGACAACGCCGCCTTGCGTGATCGGAACAATGTCGCCTGCGATTTATGCACCAGACCATCGGTTAGTATTTTCAGATGATTGGCCCGCAGGGTTTCGCCGGATGATGTGATGTCCGCCACCGCCTCGGCGGTTTCGTTTTTCACTGTCCCTTCGGTTGCGCCCTGGCTGTCGATCAGCTGATAATCGGCCACTCCCTGATCGCGCAGGAATTCCCGCACCAGCCGGTGGTATTTCGTGGCAATCCGCATCCGGAACCCGTGCGTGGCACGAAATGCCGCTGCGGCGGCATCCAGATCGTCAAGCGTATCCACATCGACCCAGCATTTGGGCACCGCGATGATCAGGTCGGCATGGCCGAACCCCATCAGTTGCACTTCTTCAACCTGCGTATCCCAGGCCGCCAGTTTCTCGCGCACCAGATCCGAGCCGGTGACGCCAAAATGGATCCGCCCCGCCGCCAGTTCGCGCGGGATTTCACCGGCAGACAGCAGCACCAGTTCCACACCTGTCACCCCGTCAACAGCGGCGGCATATTCGCGATCCGATCCGGTGCGGCGCAGGCCAACACCCCGTTTGCCGAACCAGTCAAAGGTTTTCTCCATCAAGCGCCCTTTCGAGGGGACGCCCAGTTTCACAGTCATACCGCGCCCCCCAGTTCAAACACCAGTTCGGGGCGGATTACCCCGCCCACAGCGGGAATGCTGCGCCCTTGCCCCAGCACGCTGGTCAGCGCATCATAGCGCCCGCCGCTGGCCACCGCCGGCAGATCGGGGCGCGTTTCGGCATAAAATCCGAATACGAACCCGTCGTAATACTCAAGCGTAGTGCGCCCGTATGATCCTTCAAAATCAAGGGCTTGCACGTCCACTCCACGCGCATCCAGCGCGGTCAGGCGGGCGTCCATCATATCCACCGCACCGACAATTGCAGGCAGATCAACCGAAATATCCCGCAGCCGTTCCAGAACGTTGCGGGATTTTTCCCGCAGGTTCAGGATGTCATCCAGTATGCCCGCTTCGGCCTCGGAAATCGGCGGTGTGGCGGCGTCTTCGCGCAGGGCGTCAATCCGCGCAGCGATCTCGGATTTCGAGCGCAAGCCAATGAACGGCCCCACGCCTTCCAGCGCATCCGCCGCTTGCAACAGGGCAACCCGCGTTTCGGGTGGTTTTGCCTTGCCGGTATAGCGATCCAGCAACGCTCGGAACCGTTTGGGCCGCCAGATATGGCGCAGCAAAGCGGCCTTGCGCCGGTCGGTAGTCGACAGCCCGCGCACAGCAGCCATCAGGATGCCCATATCGCCCGTTGCCGCCCGCAGGCCAAGCGGGGCAAGCACTTGCTGAAACAGGGCAAAAACCTCGGCATCGGCGGCGGCGGGGTTTTCACGGTCAAACACCTCGTAACCCACCTGCATAAATTCGCTGGGGCGGGAAATATCCTCTTCCTGCCGCCGGAAAACCTCGCCTGCATAGGTGTAGCGGGCCGGTTCGGCGCCGTGTTCCATATGCATCTGCACCACCGGCACGGTGAAATCGGGGCGCAGCATCTGTTCGCCGCGCAAGGCATCCGAGGTCACATAGGCACGGGCGCGAATATCCTCGCCATAAAGATCCAGTAGAACGCGGGCCGGTTGCAGGATGTCGGTTTCCACCCGCCGCGCGCCCTGTCCTTCAAAAAAGTCCAGAAACCGCGCCGCTGTGTTGCGTGATTTTGCCTTGGGCGTCATCTATCCGGCCTCGTGCAGGGCGATGATTTCGCGCACTTTGGCGACCAGATCACCGCGCGGGACCTCGTATTGAGAGGGCAGCGATTTCCATTCCTCAAGCGTGGCGTTTTCGGCAATTTTTGCGCCTAGAATCAAGTCCTTGATCTGCACCATACCGCGCGCATATTCATCCCCGCCCTCAATCACGGCGACGGGAGAATTGCGTTTGTCGGCGTATTTCAACTGATTGCCGAAATTTTTCGGATTGCCCAGATAAACCTCGGTACGGATACCGGCGTTGCGCAGATCCGCTACCATCGTCTGATAATCCGCCATCCGGTCACGATCCATCACTGTCACCACCACGGGGCCAAGCGATTTGCCCCCGACCCGCCCCTTGGCACGCAATGCAGCCAGCAGGCGGTCAACGCCGATAGAAACGCCGGTTGCGGGCACGGATTGACCAGTGAACCGTTTGACCAGATCGTCATAACGCCCCCCGCCTGCGACCGAGCCAAACTGCTGTTTGCGCCCCTTTTCATTGGTGATTTCAAAGGTCAGCTCGGCCTCGTAAACCGGACCGGTATAATAGCCAAGGCCCCGCACCACCGAGGGGTCGATAACGATCCGGTCGGGACCATAACCCTGTGCGGCCAGCAGATCGGCAATATCTTGGAGTTCTCTCAGACCTTCTATGCCGGCATGGTAAACCCCCTGTTCCTCATGCGCGTCCAAGTAAGATGACCCCATCAATTCGCGCAAATTAGTTAGCGTCTCAGCGTTATCCCGCCCGCGCGACTCCATAAATTGTATGACCCGTGATGCATCTTTTTCAGATAGCCCAACCCCCTCAATGAAAGCTCCTGACTGATCTTTTCGACCCTTAGTCAACAATTCGAACACACCGTCAGCGCCAACCTTATCAAACTTATCAATCGTGCGAAGAATTGCTTCAGTTTCCACAAACTCCCGATCACTAAGCGGGAGGTCGAGGGAGTCTTTGAATGTTCGGGGCAAAGACCTCGTTTTTTCATCGTCGACCATCAAGCCATCGAGAATACCGTTCAAAACCTTGCGATTGTTCACCCTGATAATGTAGTCGCCACGCGGGATTCCCACTGTCTCCAGCGTGTCTGCCAGCATCGCGCAAATCTCGGCGTCCGCGGCCATGCTGGCCGACCCCACAGTATCTGCATCGCATTGATAAAACTGACGGAACCGCCCCGGCCCCGGCTTTTCATTGCGCCAGACAGGCCCCATCGCAAAGCGGCGATAGGGTGTTGGCAGATCATTGCGATACTGCGCATAGACCCGCGCCAGCGGGGCGGTCAGATCGTAACGCAGCGCCAGCCAGTCCTTTTCGTCCTCCTGCCAGGCAAACACGCCCTCGTTGGGGCGGTCCACATCGGGCAGGAATTTGCCCAGCGCCTCGACGGTTTCCACCGCCGAACTCTCCAGCCCCTCGAAGCCATAACGATGGTAAACAGCCGCGATCGCATCAAGCATCTCTTTGCGCTCGGCCACGTCAACGCCGAAATAATCGCGAAAGCCTTTGGGCGGGAGTGCCTTTGGGCGGGGCTGTTTTTTCACTTTGGCCATGGGGTGTCCCTTTGGTTTGTCTTGCCCGATGGCTTTATCCAAAGGGGCGCGCAAGGGCAAGGCGCGCGAAAAATTGATCCAATTCTATGTAATCGCCAAATTACCAGAGTTTGTTAAGGGTTTGGGCCTATTGCGAAGGGACCATGATCACAACCGGGCCATATCAATGAAGTCGCTTTCTCTTACCAATTTTTCGATCCGAACCCTGACAAAGGCAATTGTCGGCATGATGATTATCGCCACAATCATTTTTGGAATTATCGGAGTTATATCAATACGGTTCATAGGGAACACCGAAAGTTCGTGGCAGGACTACAAACAGTCCAACGCCCCGCGTGCAACAGCTTTGACCTCTGTGGTTGGTGCGATGGGATATGGCGGCATGATCCACCAGTTTAAAAATATGATCATCCGACAGGATCTGGCCCGTGCGCAAAAAGTAAAACTGAACGCAGCTGTTGCCCTTAACGGGCTTCAACGCCTGAATTTATTATTGGGCACGGCGGAATCCCATATTGCGATTGAACAGATCAGGTCTGTAATTAATGAATATGTGACGAACACAGATAAATTGGCCGACCTTATAAAAGAAGGACATTCAGCAGAAGAAATCGATGCGGCGCTCAAGATCAACGATAAACCTGCCGTCGAAGGATTGGAATATTTGTTCGCCCTTTTGCGAAACACTGAAAAAACCACACAACTAAGCAAAAGTTTTTATCTGGGGGAGTTGCGCCGTGCGCTTGGCTACGATGGCATGATCCACCAGTTCAAGAACTATGTTCTGCGCCACGATACCCCTCGGATCAAACGGGTTAACGCTGCCATTGCGGATGCAAGATCCGCTCTGGCATCCTATCGCGAGCTTGGGGTTAATGACACAGAAGATATTGCAATTTCCAACCTTGAAAAGGTCATATCTAAATACGAAAACGGGCTGAAAGTTGCACAGGATTTACTAAAGCAAGGAGCAAGCATTGCCGAACTGGATAACCGTATTAAGGTAGATGACAGCCCCGCCCTGGACGGTATGAACCAGTTGGTCAAAGCCATTGCCGAAGAAACTGCACGGGCTAGTCAGGTTGTTTCAGATGATCTGGGCTGGGTAAAGGATGTAAATATCATTATAAGTGCGCTTATTGGTCTGTCCTCAATCGTCCTTTCATTTGTTCTGTATTATGCTTTGGCCAAAGGGATCGCCGAGCCTGCTGAAAAGATTTCTATTACACTGGAGGAACTGTCCAAAGGCAATACTCATGTAAATTTTGAAGATCAGGTTGCAGACACAGAAATTGGAAAAATTGCGCGGGTCGCTACAGTTTTCCGTGATAATCTGATCCGAAACAAGCAGTTGGCAGGTGAACAAGAAAAATTGCTGCAACAGCAACAAAATATGACCGAAGGGCAAAATCGACTGCTGGAAGAGCAAAAAGAGATGGGAGAAAAACAGCGGTTGATGGCCATTAACGCAGAAAAACAACGCACACAAACTGATGCCTTTCAGGTTGAAATGCGCATGGTCGTCGAAGCTGCTGCTGTCGGTGACTTCTCGAAAAGGATTGAATCCGAATTCAGCGACAGCGATCTGATAAACATCGCTAAATCAGTCAACACTCTGATCAAAACCGTGGATGACGGTATTGCAGAAGTTAACCGCGTAATCGGGTGTCTGGCCGAGAATAACCTTGGCGAACGCATGTCCGGCAATTTTGCAGGGGCCTTTTCACAACTACAAACCAGTGTGAACGAAGCCTTGACCATTCTTTCGTGTGCCATTGATACAGTGGCGCAAAGCGCAGGGCGGATAACGGGTGAAACCTCGCAAATATCCCATGCGTCACAGCAATTATCAAACCGTACAGAAACCCAGGCAATAACATTGGGACAAACCTCGACGTCTCTGAACCAGTTAACCGCATCGGTAACAACCGTTGCAAAAGGGGCGCAAGAAGCAAATGAAGTTGTGTCCGAAGCGAAGAAACAAGCAGACCAGAGCGGCGAAGTTGTGACCGAGGCGATAAACGCAATGGGCGCGATCGAGCAATCTTCATCCCGGATATCCAAAATCATCGGTGTGATTGACGACATTGCCTTCCAAACAAACCTGTTGGCGCTGAACGCAGGCGTTGAAGCCGCGCGCGCCGGAGAAGCGGGGCGTGGGTTTGCAGTTGTCGCCTCCGAAGTTCGTGGCCTTGCCCAGCGATCTTCGGAGGCCGCCCGCGAAATTGGCGATCTGATCTCTAACAGCGCGAATGAAGTGAACCGTGGTGTTTCACTGGTGAACCAGGCGGGGGATTCACTCAAAACGATTGCGAGTTCGGTCGAAAGCATTGCCAGCCACGTTGAAAATGTTGCAGTTTCGGCAAACGAACAAGCGACCGAGTTATCGGAAATCAACACAGCCATCAGTCAGTTGGACGAAGTCACGCAACACAATGTGGCAATGTTCGAGGAAACCACGGCCTCGACCCTTAGTCTAAGCCATGAGGCAGATGGTTTGTTTGGCACGGTATCCTGCTTCAAGACCCAGCCTGCAAATATGACGAATTCAAACCCGAATATCGGAGGCCTCGAGGAAGAAATTACTCTTGCCTCTTAATGGCTCATGTTCGCCTGTTTTGTAAATCGACGCTTGTTCCCTGCCTTGGGCGGCTGTAACAAACGGTATGGAAAACAATCCGATCAAAGCCCTGGAAGAACAGATAGCCCACATGAGCCGGACTATTGACGACCTGTCGGATATTGTTGCCCGGCAGGAAGGAGAAATCTCTACCTTGTCCCGCCGATTGGCAATGCTGATGGAACGTGAGGCTGGTCGCGAAGCCGACAGCGGCGGGTCGATTGCATTAACCGATCAGAAACCGCCGCATTGGTAATGCGCAGCCGTATCAAATCTAGGTCCTGACCCTTATGTATCTCTTTGCTGTTATAGTTCCCCGATCCATTGGTTTGCAAGCCCGTGGATCCGGGAGGTGCGCACCGTCTGCCCCTTGTGGCAAGATCACGGTTACTAGACCGGTGGCACCTTCTCTTTCGTCGATCTCGAACAGTTGATTGGGGTCTTGACCCCGCAGCATAAGAAAGAGAATACGATTATGACACGAAAAACACACTTTGTCGGTCTCGATGTGGGGAAATTCGAGATCTGTGTTTTCCGCCAGGATCTGGGTCAGCCATTCACCCTTCCCAACACCCAAAAGGCCATGCCGTGCTGGTGGAAAGGCTCGGCAATCCGGCGGGCCAGATCGTCGCACATCGAACCCACCGGCGGCGAGTGTGGATGGGCGGTTTGGGAGGTGCTTGATGCGGCCGGGTTTGCGTTCTCTTTATCAATGCCCGCATGACGGGGACCTTTGCCTATGACCTGTATAAGAATCGCGATGTTTTGAAGGTCAGGGCGCTGATGGAATTGCCATCGGGTGCGCTACGGCCTTTGTGGTGGCGGTTCCGGTGGTTAAGTGGTTGTCGAGATTTGTCAGAAAGAATGACTATGCATTGTTCGGTTGGTAGCGGGTTGTTATGGAGGGCGTGGCCCTGTCTGGCTTGTTTTGCTGGTTGAATTTTTTAGGTAATAATTACTTACCTTATTCTTAACTAAAAGTAGCCAGCACCACTAGGGGCTGCACAAAAACATAATAAAAGGTCAGTGATTATGACTTTTCATTTCTAGATACCCTCTTTATGAGGGAAGACAGGAAAAGATGGAGTCAGGACCGTGACCAAGCAACCGATGTTGAAATTTGTCGATGTGAAACGAGACATGCCGCAAAAGCGGGATGCCGAAGTGCGCAATCACGACTTTGATGAAGTCTATGCAGAATTCGCCAAAGCCAAAGCGGCCGAGCAGGCCAGCCGGTGCAGCCAGTGCGGTGTGCCGTTTTGCCAATCGCATTGCCCGTTGCACAACAATATCCCCGACTGGTTGTTGATGACCGCCGAAGGGCGGTTGCAAGAGGCCTATCAAATCAGTCAGGCGACCAATACCTTCCCCGAAATCTGTGGCCGAATTTGTCCGCAGGACCGGTTGTGCGAAGGCAATTGTGTGATTGAAAATTCCGGCTATGAAACGGTGACGATTGGTGCGGTTGAAAAATACATCACCGATACGGC
>WFNH01000069.1 GCA_015488685.1 Marinosulfonomonas sp. | reverse complement strand
GGAACAGACTGGCAAAGGAGAGCGTCAGAATTTTTTGAAACGCATGTCTCCAACTCCTTCGGGTAAGGTGGAAATTCTGTTTTTGCTGCACAATATTCACCTGTCCCACCTTGCATGTCTTATTATATTACATTGATTCTTTATCGTTTTACAATAACAATATGAACAGAAGAAGCTGCTGGGAAAATCAAGGGGATACACCTTGCGCAGGTTATTACCTTTTGGATCGGGCAAATAGCAGGCAGAATATCACAAAGGAAAAGTAACTGATTGCCCCTGACCTTTCCTAATAATGCGCGGATGGCCTGTAAGCCGGATTTTGTCCAAGGCGGGTTTCCCTGCCTCTGGATGACCATTCCTCTGCGCCTGCTGTTACCAACAGGCTCTAGCTGCCAACCCGGACCGCCGATCCAAAACTGATCCGGGCATGCGCCCCTGCGGTCCCTATTTGGCATTGCTCCCGGTGGGGCTTGCCGTGCCACTGTTGTTGCCAACAGCGCGGTGGTCTCTTACACCGCCGTTTCACCCTTACCCGTGCATGCACGGGCGGTCTGTTTTCTGTGGCGCTTTCCCTCGGGTTTCCCCGGCCGGGCGTTACCCGGCACCGTCGTTTTGTGGAGTCCGGACTTTCCTCGCAGCACAAGGCCACGCGGCCATCCAGCCATCCGCGCAATTTTGATTTAGGAGGTCAGGGGCAATTGGTCAACGGGATAGCGCATGGCAAGGTCCGATGCCATCGCCAGATCCAGATCATCCAGCGGCCCCGATACCCAGGGGCGGAACCGAAGACGAAAGGCCTTTAATAGAGTTTCCTCGTCGCTTTCTGCCGTCATTCCAAAGGCGTGCAACATATCTACTAAACCGGTTCTATCGAAGGGTTTTGAGCCCGAATTTGGCCAGACCGATAGCCCGCCCAACGCCAGCCGCCGCCAGTCAAACCGCATACCCGGATCGATCTTGCGCCCCGGGGCCATGTCGGAATGGCCGATGATGCGTTCCGGCCGGATCGCCCAGCGGCGCATGATGTCCTGCAACAGCCGCTCAAGCGCCACCATCTGCGGTTCGGGGAAAGGGGCAAAGCCGGTGTTGGCAATTTCAATGCCGATCGAGCGCGAGTTCACATCTGTGACCATCCCCCACTGCCCCGCGCCCGCGTGCCATGCGCGTTTCTTTTCGGACACCAGCGAGAATACCTCGCCCGTCTCGGAAATCAGATAATGGGACGAAACCCCGGACTCGGGCGCTGAAAGCAAATCAAGCGCCGCCGGGGCGCTGTCCATCGCGGTATAGTGCAAAACCACAATATCGGGGATCGCACCATCACGGCGTTCCCCAAAATTGGGTGACGGATGCGGGGTGGGCTTCACCCCTGCCCTCAACCGCCGCTGCGGGCGGTGCGGAAGGGGGCCGGATCCCAGGAACAGGCAAAGCCGTCGCCATCAGGGTCCAACCCCTTTGGATCGCGTTTCGGCCCGCCGGATTTCAAAAACGCCTCTTGCGCCTTATCTGGCGAAGGGAATTTCTGGCAATTGCGGTTAAACCGCGACTGGGCAAAGATTTTCGAGCGACTATAGAGTGCCTGCCCGACGTTATTTGTGGTCGACAGTGCATATTTAACGATGTTCGGGCCGGAATAATGTCCGCCGGTCGGCACCGCAGTTGGCTTGATCACCACATATTCGGCCCGCTGGCGTTCCAGCCGCTCGCGGTCGCTTTCGATGGTTTCGCGCGCAGATACAGCGCCGAAATCCTGCTCATCGGAAATACCGGCACTATTGTTGCTGGTCGGGGCGGGTGTATTGGCCGAAGCCGTTTGCGTCTGCGCTGGAGCAGGCGTTGGTGTCGCAGGAGCCGTTGCCACAGTTTCATCGGAAATAGCACCCTGCGCAGGAACCGCCTGCTGACGCAACTCGGCTTCGCGACGGGCGCGTTGTTGTTCATAGCTGTCGTAATTGTTGAATCCGACGCCCGAATTGGGGCCTTCGGGCACACAGGCCGCTACGACCAGCGCCGCAGCCACTGGAATAAAAAACCGCATCGAAAACCCCTTTTCCATAGTCGTGTTCCTCTGTATTACCACCATTTTGCCGGTTTGGAAACAAACCCGACTGCTTGCTCCAGTGTATGGGCAACATTCAGCAGATCGCCCTCTTCCCACGGGCGCCCAATCAGTTGCAACCCCAAAGGCAACCCTTGCTTGTCCAGCCCCGCCGGAACCGTGATGCCGGGAAGGCCGGCAAGGTTCACCGTGACGGTGAACACATCGTTCAGATACATCTGCACCGGATCGGCATCCGCCATTTCACCCAGACCGAAAGCGGCCGACGGGGTGGCCGGTGTCAGGATCGCATCGACGCCTGCGGCAAACACCTGTTCAAAGTCGCGTTTGATCAGGGTGCGCACGCGGCGGGCGCGGTTGTAATAGGCGTCATAGAAACCGGCGGACAGCACATAGGTGCCGACCATCACCCGGCGCTGCACCTCGGCTCCGAACCCTTCGGCGCGGGTTTTCTCATACATGTCGTCGATGCCTTCACCCGCAGCCAGCGTGGCGCGGTGGCCGTAGCGCACGCCATCATAACGGGCCAGATTGGAGGAGGCTTCGGCGGGGGCAATCACATAATAGGCAGGCAGCGCGTATTTGGTGTGCGGCAGCGAGATGTCGACGATCTCGGCGCCTGCGTCTTTCAGCATGGCTGTGCCGTCTTCCCACAGTTTCGAAATCTCCTCGGGCATGCCGTCCATGCGGTATTCCTTTGGAATGCCTATCTTTTTGCCATTGATATCGCCGGTCAGCGCGGCTTCGAAATTGGGCACAGGCAAATCGGAGCTGGTGGAATCCAGCGGGTCATGCCCTGCCATCGCTTCCAGCATGATCGCTGCATCGCGCACGGATTTGGTCATCGGGCCGGCCTGATCCAGAGACGACGCAAAGGCCACAACCCCCCAGCGCGAGCAGCGCCCGTAGGTGGGTTTGATGCCGGTGATGCCGGTAAAGGCGGCGGGCTGGCGGATGGAACCGCCCGTGTCGGTGCCGGTTGCACCAAGGCACAGATCGGCGGCCACAGCAGCGGCAGAGCCACCGGACGAGCCACCGGGCGTCAGCGGCGCATCATCATTGCCGCGCCGCCACGGGTTGACCACATCGCCGTAGGTCGAGGTTTCGTTTGACGACCCCATGGCGAATTCGTCCATGTTCAGTTTGCCCAGCATCACCGCGCCATTGTCCCACAACTGCCTGGTGATGGTGCTTTCGTATTCCGGCTTGAAGCCTTCCAGAATGGCGGAACCGGCTTGCGACAGCACGCCCTTGGTGCAGAACAGATCCTTGATGCCGACAGGGATGCCGCACATCGCGGGTGCGTCGCCGGATTTCAGCCGCGCGTCAGCCGCTTTGGCCTGTTCACGGGATATTTCAGGGGTGTTGTGAACGAAAGCATTCAGCGCGTTTGAGCCTTCAATCGCCGACAGGCAGCTTTCGGTAAGCTCGACAGCGGTAACGTCGCCCTTGTGCAGCAAATCGCGGGCCTCGGCGATGGTCAGTTTGTTCAGATCGGTCATGTCGCTTACTCCACCACTTTGGGCACGGCAAAGAATCCTTCGCGGGCGTCCGGTGCATTGGCGAGGATTTTTTCCTGCTGGTTCCCATCAGTCACCACATCCTTGCGCCGTTTCAGGCGCTGCGGGGTGACGGATGTCATCGGCTCAATCCCTTCGACATCCACTTCATTCAACTGTTCGATAAAGCCAAGGATGGCATTGAATTCTTCGGCCAGTGCTGGCAGGTCCTCGTCCTTGACCCTGATACGGGCCAGATGCGCCACGCGGGCGGCGGTTTCCTTGTCGATCGACATCAAAGAGTCTCCGGATAAATGCTGTTTGGATAGGCTTTAGCGTTGTGGCGCGGGGGCTGCAAGGGTTTGCGCCCACTCCTTCACTTGATCACCTCGACTTCAGAAATCTTGATATCAATAATTTCAGGGTCAGGGTGATCATAATAGTCCGTCAGCCTTGCCCCGGCTTTCAGTCGTTCCAACGCCTCGGGTCCAACCCAAGCACTGCGTGCCTTTACGCCAAACTGCTTTTTCATTGCAGTGCGAAATGCACGAACAATTCGTTCGCTTTCTTTACAGGAGAATTCTGTCATAACCTCGCCGAAAATTATCCCGTCGTCCCTGTATTCACCACCGGGACAAAAGGATACAGCTTCTTCTTTGTTAGATGCGCTAAGATCAATGTAAGGTGTTTTTCCAAGAAATGTATTATCAGTTGGCACATCAATGGACTTATCGACCAAGACAAAACACGGGCCGTTTTTCCTGTTTCCACCATTGGCCTTGCCCAGATCGGGAATATCCCGAAAGCTATGGTATTCGGCATAGGCGTCCTTTGCCTGTTTGGCGGGAACATGAAAGGCCCGTAATATTTTCAGATCAAGCTTTTGCTCGATAACATCACATATTGACAGGATATCCTTGCGCGTTGCGAAAAAGTGGACCCGGCTCATGGCAGTGCTCCGTTTATGATGGTGTTGATTTCCTGAATACCGGCTCTATTGGCAATTGCAAAGCAAAGGATCAGGCGCGGCGGGATTGGAAGAAATCCTTCAGCAGGGCCTCGGCTTCATCGGCGGCGATGCCATCGTATATTTCAGGCACATGGTGGGCCTGCGGGTGGGTGAATATGCGCGGGCCATGATTGACGCCGCCGGATTTGGGATCGGACGCGCCGAAATACAGGCGCCGGATGCGGGCGGCGGAAATGGCCATGGCGCACATCGGGCAAGGTTCCAGCGTGACATAGAGGTCATGACCGGTCAGCCGCTCGGACCCAAGGGCGGCACAGGCGGCGCGGATGGCGAGGATTTCGGCATGTGCGGTCGGGTCATTCAATTCGCGGGTGCGATTGCCGGATTGGGCGATGATTTCGCCACTGGGCGCGATGATCACCGCGCCGACGGGAACCTCGCCACGGTCTGCGGCGGCTTTAGCCTGTTGCAAGGCGGCATCCATATGGCTGGTAAATTCGCTCATGCCCTATGGTTTGCCCTGTGGCAGGAGTTTTGCCAAGCCGCTTTTCATTTCAGGGCATGCGGGGTAAGGCAAGGCATGGAAAACGAAGCACCCAAAGGCGAGCGGATCGCCAAAGTTATGGCCCGTGCGGGCCTTGCATCACGGCGCGAGGCCGAGCGGATGATCGCCGCCGGTCGTGTCACGGTAAACGGCAAGCGGATCGACAGCCCTGCCCTGAACGTCACCCCCGCGGATAAGATCGTGGTGGATGGCAAGGACGTGGGCGAACCCGAAGCGCCGCGTCTGTGGCTGTATCACAAGCCAATCGGGCTGGTCACGACCGAGCGTGACGAAAAGGGCCGCGATACGGTGTTTGCCGCCCTGCCCGACGAATTGCCACGGGTGGTCAGTGTGGGCCGTCTGGACATCAATTCCGAAGGCTTGTTGTTGTTGACCAATGACGGCGGGATCAAGCGCAAGCTGGAACTGCCAAGCACCGGTTGGCTGCGACGCTATCGGGTGCGGGTGAACGGCCGGCCAAGTGACAAAATGCTGGAACCACTGCGCAAAGGAGTCACCAGCGAGGGCGAGCGGTTTCAGCCGATGGATATTTCTCTGGACCGGCAACAGGGCGCGAATGCATGGCTGACGGTGGCCCTGCGCGAGGGCAAGAACCGCGAGATCCGGCGCGCATTGGATGAGGTCGGGCTGAAGGTGAACCGCCTGATCCGCGTCAGCTACGGCCCATTTCAACTGGGCGAGTTAAAGGCGGGCGAGGTCGAGGAAATCAAACCCCGCGTGCTGCGTGACCAGTTGGGAATGGGCAAAGGCATCAGCCAGAAACCCAAGCCAAAACCCAAGCGGCGGCGTAAATAACACCGAAACGGTTTTCAGAATCGCGCCCGCAGGGTATGACGTTGAATTAGTGGATTTATGTGACAGGAGCCGAACGCAATGGCCGATCTTTTTACGCTTGAAAACCTTGGCCATCTGATGGTGCTGATTTTCCTGCAAGCGGTGCTGGGGTTTGACAACCTGCTGTATATCAGCATCGAGAGCAAACGCGCACCGGCGGACAAGCAAAAATCAGTGCGGTTCTGGGGCATTATCATCGCCGTTATCCTGCGGGTTATGCTGCTGTTTGTGATGCTGCAACTGATCACCGCCCTGTCCGAGCCATTCTACATCTTCAACTTCCCCGGTATCATCGAGGGCGGGGTGAATTTTGCTACGCTGGTTTTCGTGGTGGGTGGCGCGTTCATCATGTATACCGCGTTCAAGGAAATTACCCACATGCTGTCGATTGAACAACTTGGCACCGGCATGGGTGATAAAGATGCCAAATCGGCTGTGCAAGTGGTGTTTCTGATCGTGTTCATGAACCTGATCTTCAGCTTTGATTCCGTGCTTTCGGCCCTGGCCATCACCAAGGTTTTCGCGGTGCTGGCCACGGCCATCGTCATTTCCGGCATCGCCATGCTGGCGCTGGCCGATACCGTTGCCGTATTTCTGGAAAAGAACCGCATGTACGAGGTTCTGGGCCTGTTCATCCTGCTGATTGTCGGGGTTGTTCTGTTGGGCGAGGCCGGCCCTGCCGCCGCCCACGCGATGGATAACGAGGCCTTGCGGATCAAATTGTTCGGTTATCCGGTGATCCCGATGTCAAAATCCACCTTCTATTTCTCGATTGCGGTGCTGGTTGTGGTCGAGGTGATCCAGTCTGGCTATGCCCGCAAGCTGGAAGTAGAACGCAAGGTAGATTATAAAGACTGAGCCGAAGGAGCATTCTTTCCCCCTTGGACATTCGCCGGCGCTATGATCTAGTATCCCCAATCGGGAGAGGAATATGACTGCAACAGGTCTGCAAAAACTGGCATTTGTGCTGCTGATCGTGCTGATCTTTTATGTATCAGCATTCGGAGGGGCATAGATGGCAAAGCGTTTCGGGGGCGAATTCAGCCCGAATGGAAGCATAGAGCGCGGAAAACCGCCCGTGCAGATCTCGACCAGCCGTCGCGCAATATGGCGGGCGAATGTGTTGTTTTTCGTACCGCTGCCCTTGGCGTTCCGCGCCTTTTTCAAAACCCCCGAGGGGATGGGGCTGAATCTGCTGGCTTTTGGTGTGCTGATACTGGCAGCTTGGCTAACCCGTGACGGCGTCAAGGCACAGGTGGCCTATGACGAGCGCCGCGTGGCGCGCCGCCCTGCGATTCCGCGCAAGATATTCGGCAGTGCCCTGACAGGAATTGGCCTGTTCATCGCCGGATATGCCAGCGGTGGCGTATTCAACGCGCTGATCTTTGGCCTGTTGGGCGTGGTGCTGCATGGTTTAACCTTTGGTCCCGATCCGATAAAAGACAAGGGAATGGAGGGCATCGACGGCTTCCAGACCGAACGCGTGGCCCGCGTTGTGGACAAGGCGGAAAAGCATCTGGCGGAAATGTCGGATGCCATCCTTCGCGCAGGTGATCGGAAACTGGAGGACCGCGTGGCGCAGTTCCAGATCACTGCCCGCGACATGTTTCACACGGTCGAGGACGACCCGCGTGACCTGACCGCCGCCCGCAAATATCTAAGCGTTTATTTGCAGGGTGCCCGCGATGCGACAGTAAAATTTGCCGATCTGTATGCCCGCACCCACGACCCTAAGGCCCGCGAGGACTACGCGGCATTGTTAACCGATCTGGAAGAAAATTTCGCGGCCAAAACCGAAAAGCTGATGCTGGATGACCGCAGTGATCTGGACGTTGAAATCGAAGTATTGCGCGAGCGGCTGCAGCGCGAGGGCATCCGCCCAACCGGACCAGTTGGCCCGAAGGTATAAGGAGTATTGTGAAAATGACTGAAACGACCCGCCAAAAGGCCGAAAAGACACTGGCCCAGCTAGAAGAAGTTACCGCCGTTGTTCTGCCCGAACCCGTTGGGGAAATCGTGCCGCTGGAAAAGGCAGACAAACCCGTCGCCGCCGAAATCCGCAAGCGGATGGATGAAATCGACATGGGCAACACCAATTCGATCATCGCATTCGGATCAGGCGCACAGGACGAATTGCGCGAAATATCCCAAGCGATGCTGGTGGGGGTCCGCAACAAGGATGTCGGCCCCGCCGGCGACAGCCTGCGCGATATGGTCACCACCATTCGCGGCTTTTCGGTGTCGGAACTAGATGTGCGGCGCAAACGGTCATGGTGGGAAAAACTGCTGGGACGCACAGCGCCATTTGCCAATTTTCTGGCCCGCTTTGAAAAGGTTCAGGGGCAGCTGGACAAGGTTACCGACAATCTGTTGAGCCATGAAACCAAACTTTTGAAAGACATCAAATCGCTGGATCACCTCTATGACAAAACGCTGGGGTTCTATGACGAACTGGCGCTTTACATCGCTGCAGGCGAAGAAAAGCTGAAAGAACTGGACGACAAAACCATTCCTGCAAAAGCGGTCCAAGTGGATAAGGCCCCCGAGGAAAAGCAGGTGATGAAAGCGCAGGAATTGCGTGATTTGCGCGCTGCGCGCGACGATCTGGAACGCCGTGTGCATGATCTGAAGCTGACCCGCCAGGTGACTATGCAATCGCTGCCCTCGATCCGGCTGGTGCAGGAAAACGACAAATCACTGGTCGCCAAGATCAACTCGACCCTGGTCAACACCGTGCCGCTATGGGAAACCCAGTTGGCACAGGCCGTCACCATCCAGCGGTCCGCCGAAGCCGCGGGCGCGGTGCGCGATGCCAACGATCTGACCAACGAGTTGTTGACCGCCAACGCCAAGAACCTGCGCCAGGCCAACAAGACGGTGCGCGAAGAAATGGAACGCGGTGTGTTCGACATCGAGGCTGTGAAAACCGCCAACGCCGAACTGATCGCCACGATTGAAGAAAGCCTGCAAATCGCGGACGAAGGCAAGGCCAAACGCGCCGCCGCCGAAGTCGAGCTGAAACAGATGGAAGCCGAGCTGAAAACTGTGCTTGCATCCGCCAAGGCCCGCGGCGACAAGGTGGGTGACACAGCCGGTGGCGCTGTGCCGAACGCTTAAGATCGGGACTGGCGGGGTATGGCAGGGGCACGCAAAACGCTGATGGTACTGTTGACGGCCGGCCTGATGGGGCTGGCCGGATGCGAAGCGCCACAACCCGCACCAACACCTCCCTCCCCGACCACGCCGGCTCTTCCCCCTAGGGCATCCAAAGTGGCCCCCCAATCCGAAATCAGCCGCAAACAGGCTGACCATTATGCCCGCGTTCAGGCAGATTTGTTGGCGCGGGGCCTGATGCGTGTGGATGGCGGCGGGCCGGATACACCGTTTACCCAACGCAATCTGGTCGACAATTTTATCCGCATCGCGCTGTTTGACGAATACACCACCTCGGAGGGGCGCATCATAGCCCAAGCGACAAAAAGCGCGCTACGCCGTTGGGAACAACCAATCCGAATGAAGATCGAATTCGGTCCCTCGGTGCCGTTGGCACAACGCGCCAAGGACCGTTCAACAATCGCTTCCTATATCAAACGCCTGTCGCATCTGACCGGCTTGCCGATGCACCTGACCAATGGCCCGGCCAATTTCACAGTGCTTATCCTGAACGAGGACGAGCGCCGCGCCGCAACACCGCGTTTGCAGCGATTGGTGCCTGCAATCAACTCCTTGTCTTTACGCGCGGTCACCGAAATGGACAGATCGACCTTTTGCCTGGTGTTTGCCTATTCCAACAATCCGAACACCTATACCTACTCCACTGCCGTAGCCGTGATCCGCGCCGAACACCCCGACCTGTTGCGCCTGTCGTGCTTTCACGAAGAACTGGCGCAGGGGCTTGGCCTTGCCAATGACAGCCCCGCTGCACGGCCCTCGATCTTCAACGATGACGAAGAATTCGCACTGTTGACGCACCATGATGAATTGTTGCTGCAAATGCTCTATGATGACCGCCTACGACCCGGTATGACTGTGGACGAGGTGCGGCCAATCGCCGAACAGATTGCGGCTGAATTAATGGGCGGGTCTTCTTGACCTGCCATAAATGAAGGAACCTGATATGGGTATATTTGATTTTCTGACCGGCGAATTTATCGACGTCATCCACTGGGTGGACGACACCCGCGACACGATGGTTTGGCGTTTTGAACGCGAAGATCACGAGATCAAATACGGTGCCAAACTGACCGTGCGCGAAGGGCAAGCGGCCGTGTTTGTGCATGAAGGGCAGTTGGCCGATGTGTTCACGCCGGGCCTTTATATGCTTGAAACCAACAATATGCCGATCCTGACAACGCTTCAGCATTGGGATCACGGGTTTCAATCGCCGTTCAAATCGGAAATCTATTTCGTCAATACCACCCGTTTTTCCAATCTGAAATGGGGCACCAAGAACCCGATCATCTGTCGCGATCCCGAATTCGGCCCCGTGCGCATCCGCGCCTATGGCACCTATACGATCAAGGTTACCGATCCAGCCCGTTTCCTGACCGAAATCGTCGGCACAGACGGCGAATTCACCATGGATGAAATCAGCTACCAGATCCGCAACATCATCGTGCAGGAATTTTCCCGCGTGATTGCAAGCAGCGGTATTCCGGTGCTGGACATGGCCGCCAACACCGCCGATCTAGGCAAACTGGTGGCCGCACAGATCAGCGGCACGCTGGAACAATACGGCCTGTCGATGCCCGAACTTTATATCGAGAACATCTCACTGCCGCCCGCGGTAGAAGAAGCGCTGGACAAGCGCACCTCGATGGGGATGGCTGGCGACCTGGGCAAATTCACCCAGTATTCCGCCGCCGAAGCCATGACTACCGCTGCCCGCAACCCGAACGGTGGCGGTGGTATGGGCGCGGGCCTTGGCATGGGAATGGGCATGGCGATGGCCCAGACAATGCAAAAC